>CAVAYV010000034.1:0-5057 GCA_963593015.1 bacterium
TGGACCATTGGTGTAGCGGTCTAACATGCCTCCCTGTCACGGAGGAGATCGTGAGTTCGAATCTCATATGGTCCGCCAATTATGCGTTTAAGCAAGACTTCTTGCTTATTGTGGCCCGGTAGCTCAGATGGTAGTAGCAAAGGACTGAAAATCCTTGTGTCGCCGGTTCGATCCCGGCTTGGGCCACCAATTGAAAGTAAGACGAATCGAAAGGTTCGTCTTTTTCTATTTTAAATATCAAGAAGAGAAACAAAGCATTGTTTTTTTGATATATTCGGATTTCTAGGAACGAAAGCTGATTAAATATAATAGACCATTTAGGACAAATTGCTTGTTCATTTTTTGAAGACGATAATATTATCAAAAATTAAAAAAACATTGTGGTTTTATTGGTGATAATGGATTTTTGACATTCAAATAATCCTTTTTTTCATTGACTTCTCATTATTATTTTTCGTCATTAATTAAATACTATCATTTAGCCGAAAATGATTAAGGGCTTTTAGAACATCAATGGTCTTTTTATACTTGTTTTCCGAATGTATCATTTTTTAAAAGAATTGGCAGGGGAAAGAAGCACTCCATTATTTCAAAGCGGATCACACCAAAGATATTGACAAGAGTGATATATTAAAAGTGAGGCAAAAAAATATGAAAAAGAAATTAAAAGCAAATCCTTATTTAGTTCCAATGCCAGTGCAGATGCTCGCTACCTATAACGAAGATGGAAGCGTTAATTTGATGAATGCGGCTTGGGGAGGTATCCTAGATTATGACATCTTGGTATTATCGCTTGATGAAAACCACAAAACATCAGAAAACATCAAAAGAAATAAAGCGTTTACGTTGTCACTTGCTAGTGAAGAAAAGATCAAAGAATGCGATTTTGTTGGCATTGTCAGCGCCAATAAAGATCCTCATAAATTTGAAAAAACAGGATTGCACGCTTCTAAAAGCGAAGTGGTCAATGCCCCTATAATCGATGAGCTCCCGTTATGTTTAGAATGCGAAGTCATCAAAATCACCAACGACGATATCGGATTCTTGGTTTACGCCAGAATCAAAGATATTTTGGTTGAAGAATTTGCTCTCGACGAAAAAGGCCACATTGATAGCACCAAGCTAAACGTCGCTCTTTTTGATCAGATCGGCCATCATTATTACGGGATCGGAAAAGATTTGGGCCAGGCTTTCTTTATCGGCAAAGAATTGATTAAATAAACAAAAAAGGCAGGTTTTGCGAAATTATTCGCATGACCTGCCTTTTATTATTTTCCGATTTTGTTTAAGTAAGCCTCAAGTTTTTCAAAGGTTTCATCACTAAGATCGTGCTCGATTTTGCAAGCGTCTTCTAAGGCTCTTTCTTTGTCTACGCCAATATGCTCAAGGAATTTGGAGATGACTTTGTGGCGCTTATAGGTAGCTTCCCCGATGTTTCGACCTTTTTGGGTCAAAATTAGGTTGCCTGTGCCTTCATCGACATCCACCAAGCCTTTTTCCTTCATTTTTTTCAAAGCGATAGAAATCGATGGCTTAGAAAAGCCCATGCTGTTGGCCAAATCCACGGCTCTGACGATTTCGACTTTTTCGTGAAGCATAACGATTCTTTCAAGATAATCTTCTAAAGATTCTTTTGCATCCATAGTTAAGCACCTCTAACTTCATTACTTTACACATTTTCTTAATAAACTTCAAAGAATTATGTTTTTTCCAAACAAACTTCATTCCTTTCTTCTAAGAAGAAAGCTTTTTTCAATTCTCCTATCAATTTGTCTAAAAAAACTATTACAATATGGCATATGAAAAAACTAGTGATCAATGGAAGATGGCAAAAGATACTCGCATGCTTAATCATTTTCTTGGAATTGGTCGCTTTGGCAGTATTTGCCGTTTTGATAGTTTTGGACCTTGTGAATGCGAATACATATATTCCGATTTTCTTGGTTTATTTTTGCTTGCAAATAGGTTTTATCGTTTTCGCCTTTTATACGGCTGCCGAGCCAGAATATCAAATCAGCTGGATGGTCGCTATTGGCGCCTTGCCAGTCGTTGGCATGGTCTTTTATTTGATTTTCGCCAATAAGAGGATTGCCCCTAGGAAGAAGCGCGCGGAAGTGCGCTTGATGAAAAGCCTATCGATCAAACCCACAAATCCTGATGTCAAGCGGAAACTGAAGAGCCTGAACCAGGATGCTTCAGCAATCAGCAACTATATTGAGGAAAGCACGGGTTCTGGCTTATACGAAAACACATCGATCACCTATTTCCCGATGGGGGAAGATGCCTATCCAAAGATGCTCGAGGATCTGAAAAAAGCCAAGCATTATATTTTTATAGAATATTTCATCATCGCAGAAGGCAAAATGTGGGGCGGGATGCTTGATATCCTCAAAGAAAAAGCCAAAGAAGGGGTTGATGTGCGCGTAATATTCGATGATTTTGGCTCAATGCTGAGACTTCCGGCCCATTATGATAGAGAACTCGCCAAATATGGAATAAAAGCCCATATCTTCCGAAAGATTAAGCCATTCCTTAACGTTAAATTAAACAATCGCGATCACCGGAAAATCATGGTAATCGATGGGCATACAGGATATACGGGCGGCATTAACATCGCTGACGAATATATCAATGAGATAAATCGCTTTGGCGTTTGGAAAGACAATGCCGTTCGCTTGTTTGGAAGAGGCGTCTATAATTTGACGGATGCCTTTTTGAATCAATGGAAGAACTGTTTTGAAAAAGGATTCAACATCGATTTCTATTACTATTCCACGAATACATTCATCGTTGAAGCTGGCGGGTATCCTGAAAGCGATGGTTTCGTTCAGCCTTATGGCGATGTGCCAAACGATTATAGCGCCGTTGGGCAAAACGTTTATCTCTCTTTGATTTCCAGAGCCAAAGATTATTGCTACATAACCACTCCGTATCTGATCATTAATCGCGAAATGCGCGAAGCGCTTAAAAGAGCGGCCTTAAGCGGAATCGATATTCGGATAATCACTCCCGGAATTCCTGACAAAAAAGCTATCTTCCAACTGACTAGAAGCTTCTATGGGGAACTGCTCGAAGCCGGAGTCAAGATTTATGAATACACCCCTGGCTTCATTCATGCGAAAGGATTCCTGGCGGACGATAAAATGGCGGTCAATGGCACGATCAATTTGGATTATCGTTCCTTGTACCTCCATTACGAAAACGCCGTCTTCATTGCTGAATCCAAAGCTTGCTTATCGATAAAAAAAGATTTCATGGAGACCTTTGATAAAAGCAAGCTGATCTCAAATGAGGATTTTAGGAAAATTTCCAAAAGAAATGGGTGGAAATGGCCATTCCTCCGTTTACTTGCCGCGTTTTTATAATATAGAATAATAAATAATATGAACATTAAACAATTTAATCTTGATGGCGAAAATTGCTATCGCTTGGAAAATGAGTACCTCGATGTCATTTTGACTTCGACTGGGGCGGGCATATATTCCTTGAAATTCCTGAATCGCCCAATGACCATCGTTCCTAAGGAAATGAAAGAATATCTTGTTTCGGATGGTTATTATGGGAAAAGCATCGGAAGGATCGCGGGCCGTTTAAGAGACGGTGTTCTTTCTTATAAAGGAAAAGATTACCAAATTAGCCAAAACGAAGGCAAGAAGTCCTTGCATGGAGGAGTAAACGGCTTTTCCCATCGCGTTTTTTCCTCTCGAATCGAAAATGATTTCGTCGTTTTTTCTTTGGATTCCGAAAATGGGGACAATGGGTATCCTGGGAAGTTACATTTGGAAGTTTCCTATACTTTAAGAGACAACTCGTTATTTGTGATATTCACCTCTGTCTCTAATTCTGATACCCCGGTGAATTTCACCAATCATTCTTATTTTTCCTTGGATGAAGACTCTTGCAAGGAATTGACTCTTTATTTAGCCTCATCAAAGGCAATGGATTACGATGACGCGCTAATCCCGACCGGATTAGTGGACAATAATGAAACGATGGATTTCCTAAAACCGAAAAAAATCGGACAAGATATCGATAATCCCTATTTATATAAAACTCCAACCAAAGGCTATGATCATTACTTCTTGCTGGATAAAAAAGTTGAAAACCAAGCCGACATCATTTTGGAAAGCAAAAACATCAAGATGGAGATCGGAACGACTTTCCCGGGCGCTCAAATCTATACTGGGAATTATTATCCCGAAAATCTAACGAACAACCGCGATAAGAAATTCATCCAGAATCATAGCGTCGCAATTGAACCGGAATATTGCCCATTCGATTACGATTCCATGACTTCTTACGCGAATAAGAAAAAAGAGAATGTCATCAGATACACATTTAATAAAAAATAGAAGGAGCTGCAGAAGATGAACAGATTAGTTAAAGAAGCGGTCTATTATGCCAGAAAGCATTTAGGGCTACAAGAAGAGGATGAAATGTATGTCAGCAATCTTCTTTTGGCCTATTTTGGCGAAAAAGAACCTTATGAAGGCGAAATCGATACGAAACACATTGACTCTTTAGGCGTCCCAGATGAGCTCGTTTCCAAAATCACCGCCCATTTCGTTGAATTAGGTGATGATGAAGGACTCGCTTCCAGAAAAGCGACTTACGTGATGGGCTTAATCACTCCTCGCCCAAGCCAAGTAATTCACACTTTCGCTGCGAAAGCCGCGGTCAATCCTGCTGATGCCACCGATTATTTGTATGATCTTTGCATTCATAACGATTACATCGCCAAAACCAAAGTTGATCGCAATGAGGTTTGGAAAGCTTCTTTTGATGATGGCTCTGATTTAGAAATCTCCATCAACCTTTCTAAGCCAGAAAAGAACAACAAAGACATTGCCAAGCTTTTGAAGGCCCCAAAAACCACATCATACCCAAAGTGCCTATTATGCTATGAGAACGTCGGGTTTGAAGGAAACGATCATCATCCAGCAAGAGAAAATATCCGCGTCATCCCGTTAACTTTGGGCGGCGAGAGATGGTATATGCAATATAGCCCCTATGTTTATTACAACCAACATTGCATCCTCTTCTATAGCAAGCACGTG
>CAVAYV010000035.1:0-10113 GCA_963593015.1 bacterium
GTAGAAGGTCTGCCTACGCCAGAGGACTGAAGCTTTTTGACCAATGTAGCCTCAGAATATCTAGCAGGGGCTTTGGTCTGCTTCTTTTCGTCAATGAGCTTGCAATTGGAAAGTGTTTCCCCCTTAGAGAACGTCTCTTTGACGACGTCGTCCTTATCACCGTCTTCTTTATAGTCGTAAACAGCTTTGAAGCCAGGCGTCGTCAATTCTTTAGAGACCAACAGGAATTTCTGATCGTTGTTATCGATGAGATAGCCAGTGTCGGAATACACGGCGTTAGGCAGACAAGCCGCTATTGTTCTCTGCCAGATCAATTTATAGACTTTGCAGAGCAATTTGTTAGGCTCTTTCTGCTCAAGCAGATTTGGTGTCAGATTTGGATCGGTGATTCGAAGACATTCATGACCTTCTTGCTCATCGCCTGTCTTTTTCCCTGCTCTTGGCTTATTGTATGCCATTTTGCCATAATTATTTTTTATGTAAGATTCCAAAACAGGCAAAAATTCCGATGAGATAGCGTCATCATCAGTGCGGTGATATGTTATATAGCCGGCTTCAAAGCATTTTTGGGCTAAAGACATGGCGTCTTTTACCGATAAGCCTAATTTGCTTGAGGCTTCTTGCTGGAAGTTAGGTGTATTAAACGGTGGTTTAGGCGCTTCTTGGCGCTCTTTTTTATCTACGCCTTGAATGATATAGTCTTTTGAGCAAAGAGCTTTAGCCACATTCACCTCATCTTGCTTTTTCAGATGCTCGATTTGCTTTTTCGATGTGCCGATATACTTGGCTTTGAACTCGGTTTTGTTTTTCTTGAATGTGAGAAATAGGTCGAAATAGGTTTCAGGGATGAAATTCTTGATTTCGTTCTCTCTGTCGGCGATGATCTTCAAACCGCAGCTTTGGCATCTTCCAGCCGATTTGGCACCGACTTTCTTTCTGACGATGCCGGACAAACGATAGCCCATCATCTTATCCAAAGCCAATCTAGCTAAGCCAGCCTCGACTAATTTGTCGTTGAGCTCGATCGGATTCTCGATCGCTTTGACTACGGCTTTGGGCGTAATCTCATGAGTGACCGCCCTGACGTATTTGTTTTTCGGGAGTTTGAGGAATTTCATCAGCGACCAGCTAATCACTTCACCTTCGCGGTCTCCATCGCTGAAAAGCACCACCATATCAGCCCAATCTGCCTGAGCTTTCAGCCGTTTTACGACATCTCTTTTCTCAGGGTCGACCTGAATGTCCATTTTGAAGGAATTTTTTGGGTCTACGCCTGTATTATAATAATTTCCTGAGTTGGCCAATTCCATGATATGGCCGACGCTGGCCATGACTTTCGCGTTATAGCCGGCTTTTTTCAAATACTCTGAGATGTGCTTTACTTTGTTTGGCGATTCGCAGATCACCAGCAATTTCATATTCTTATTTATCTGCATCATTGTCTGTTTCCCTCAAATAGTTTTCGAGAATGTCTCTTATCGTCGCCGAAATCGTCTTATTTCGGTTGAACGCTTCCACTCTTAGCGCTTCGCGTAGGCTGTCGGAGATCTCTAAACTAATCATCCTTTTGGTCTCCATCTTAGCGCCCCCATTATTTTTTATTGGCTCTGTATTCGTAAATGAGATTTACGACGGCATTGCCCTTCGCGACGATTCTATGCATGAAATCGGTAGTGTGGTCGTATTTCTTCACATACCAGCCGACGATAGCTCTCGAATCGAAGTCTCTGGCCATCTGATTGCCTTCTTCGTCAGTTTCGATGATGCCGATGATCTTTCCGCTGAATTCTTTGATGTAATTAGTGGTCGCCATATTATCTCTTCCCTTTCTTCGCATTTGATTTCTGCTTGCGTTTGGATTCTTTTCGCCTGATGCTTCTCGCTAAAGACCTGCGCTGTTTTCTGTTTCCGGCCTTTTTATTGCTTTCTTCTGTGTTTTCGATTACCTGCGCTCTTCCATTGATGACGTCTTCCGCGAATCTCATCTGTTTATAATGCTTTTCGAGGCTTTCATCTTCTTTAACGGCTCTTGCCAAAGCTTCCGTTTTTGCCGTTATGTATTTACGATAGATCTCGATGACCTCTTTCCTGTCATCTTCGGTCAGATCGGTGAAAGATCCGTCTTCTTTTACATCGGAAACAAGGCCCAGCTCAGACGGCGCGACGCCATTAAGCAAATTCTCTTGCTGATCGAAAACCCTGGCCGCATAGCCGGTCAGCTTATTGTCTTCGTATTTGAAATCCTCGTTCGTGTAGATGACGGTGACGCTTTCAGGTCTGGCGACTAATATCTCTTTGCCGGGCATGCTGGCGCAGGTTTCGATGCCGATTGCCATGTCGGCTTTCTTGGTGATGATCGGATTGATGAAAATCTTGATCTCGTTTTCGAATCTTATACCGAAAATCCTCTTCTTGATGCCGATTTGCGGCGCAGAAATCGCCAAAATAGACTTATCGGCCTCCATAATCTCTTTTAAGTCTTTAATGATCTTCCTACCCTCATCTTCATGGCTTCCGTCTTTATCGATGAAAGCCAATTGCTCACATGGCTCAGATAGAAGTGCTAGATCTTTGATTATCTCTCTCATACGCTGAAATTCCTTTTGCTTTTCATTATTATACGATATTTTTGATAAATTAATAAATTAATAAAAAGATAAGCAATTATTTTTGCTTATCTTCGTTTTCAATTTTCTTTAGCTCAGCTTTGATATCTGCTCTAAGTATATCGTTTTCTTCAAGCACTGAGGCTTCGTCTGCTTTGTTTTCCTGTGCTTGCTTCAGCCTGGCTTTATTGATTTTCTTATTGTTGAATCGCTTGCAGCCGAAGCGTGGGATGTTTATCAGATAATCGACATAAAGCAGTCTTTGGTAATTCATGTCGATTCTCTCAAAATCGTCTTTGACTTGCTGGAGCTTCTCTTCTGTGATACAACCGGCTTTTAGCGCCTCGTCGAAGTCTTTAAGATCTTCTTTGGCTTCCAAATATTGCCTTTGCACACTGGCTAAATGCTGTCTGAAATCTTTTAATGACATAATTCTCCTTAATCGACTGGGATAAAGGCATCATAGGTCGGTATCGCCCTTAAAGCGTCTTCCACCGAGATTATTTCGGCTTGCTTTATGCCTTTTCGCATATCGTTGATGAATTTGTTTATCTCATTGGTTATGTTTTTCTCTTTATAGTCGATCTTCTTGGAGCTGAGATTGAAATCTCCCTGTAATATGGCGACATCAGCCAAGATCGGGCCGAAAGCCAATATAGACGTCTTTCCCATAACCGTTTGTATGACGATATAATAGTCTTCGAAAGCCCCGCTCGTGGCTCTTATCGCACAATTTCCGACGTCTTCGACTTCGATCGCCTGGGCGTATGTCTTCTGAAGATCGAAATTAACCAACGCTGAAGACATTATTTCTCTCCTATTTTCAGATAATATGCGTCTTCGTCGAAATCGGCGATCAAAAAGATGTTATATGAGGCATCATCATGATCGATTTCGAAATAATTCGTGATTTTTACGACGTTTTTGCTTGAATTGGCTCCAACGGAAGGATTTTCCGTATTGATGGCGATTTCGTTAAGATGGCTATACATTTTGATATACTCATCGCTGTTTTCCAAAGGAATGACGTAAAATCTGCCTTCCTCTTTGCCTGGCTTTTTTATCTTCAGCTTCTTGAGAAGCCCATCGATATCAATGATCATTAATAATTGTCCTCCTCGGTCGAATCCGCGTCGATAGCGTCGTCGGCGGAAGCCGACGCCATATTCTTAAGCAAATTCATGACGGCGTTTTTGACTTTGTCTCTGGATTCTCTGCTGAGGCCTGAATTGCCGTCCATATTGATGTCGTTATTCTGCTGATTGAATTGGATGAGCGGCGCCTCATCGCCTCTGTTTATTTGCCCGACGCCTTTGTCTATGAGGTCGGAAACGGTCTTCATAAGCCTTGTAAGGTCTTCATTTGAAAGCTCATCAGGTTTGTCTTTGACCCTCTTTATGGTCTGTTCAGTCAAAGCGTCGAGAAGTTCGCTCTGCTTATTGACCCGGATCATCGTCTTCTTCGTCTGGTTCAAATTGAAAAGATACGTGAGATCCTTCGTCTTGTTGATGTCAGTCTCGGCGATTATCTCATTCAGTATCTTGGCAGCTTCGAGGCTAAGATCGCTGGAATTGACTTCCGTCAAAGCGTTCGTCGCGGCGTTGGACTCTGCGTTTTGCAGGTTGTTGGTATCTTCCGGCATATTATAGCTCCTCATCGCAGATCTTGCATAATTTTGCGATAAGAGCTTGCTCAAGCTCA
Source organism: bacterium (assembly GCA_963593015.1). Classification (GTDB taxonomy): domain Bacteria; phylum Bacillota_I; class Bacilli_A; order RFN20; family CAG-826; genus UBA4951. Next base: position 4,308 of record CAVAYV010000035.1, read on the forward strand.
AATTCGAGTGGGTCTATATTGTCGTCGATACCTCTTTTGATGGCTGCTTTAAGCTCTTTACTAGGCAAGAATTTTACGTTCATGTCAACTAAATTGACGCTTAATAAACCGATACCTATGTCAAGCTGAACGATGTCTTCTTTATCCATAACGGCATCGTGGATTGCGCTTCCTATGCAAAGGTTCATCTTATTGGCCAAAACCGTGAAAATCTTAGATTGGACGCCAGTCAAGGCGCTTAGGTTAGCGAGCATGTTTTGTTTGTTTTGGGTTGCCATTTCTTATCTCCTACTTTAACTTCGTCAATACTTTTACTGTATCTTTACTTTCCAGATAATCGAGACTTCTGTTGACTTCGTCGAGATATGCCTCATATGATTTTCTGAGCTTGAATTGCACGCTGCTGGCCAAAATCTCCTCTTTCGTGTATGGATGGCTGAAGACATTGGCTATGAATTGCAGGCGGGTCTCGAAAGTTCTATTCTCTTTGCCTGGGTCGAACCTATCTCTCATCGGATAAAATTCCTTTCCCGCCTATCGTTCTGCCATTGATGTTGTAATTGTTCATGATAGCGATCGTTTTGAGGTAAAGCGCAGTGATTTTCTCTTTTTCTTTCTTATCGCAATCGCTTAATTCCTCGATCGCTTCAACGTAGGCCTTCCTGTCGACGTTGATCTTTTGGTAAAGCAGCAATGCATTGGTCAGTATCTTAAGCTCGTTTTCGGTCGGGATCTTTATGGTCTTGCCGGCGAAGTAGGCCAGCATCCTGGTAAGGCTTCTGCTGTCGACCAAATAGCATAATTCGCTGACGACTGCGTATTCCGGGATATCCTGCATCTTATATAAGATGAAGAATAGCAGCGAATATATGTCTGACATCTCGAGCGTGTCTAAGTTTTTCTTAATCGTCGTCGCCATAATCGTAATCATTCCCCTCTTTGTATCTGAGAATCTGCTCCGCGACGGAATCGTCGATGACTAATGAAGAGTAGCATTCCATTATTTCTTTTTTCAGATTAGTGTTTATCTCTTTGATCAAGACTTTTATGTAATTGGTCATCGATTTAGGCAATTTCCATAAGACAACCGGCTGTGATTCTTTAGCCAATACTTTATGCAACGGCAGGTCATTGAGATAATTGAGCATGACCGTTATCTTTATGTGTTTGTATTCGAGCGTGTCTGACCTGAACGGTGAAGACTTAAGCGTTTCATCAATGATTTTAGAGATGCTTTGAAAAAGATCTTTCAGGTAAGTCGGAAAAAGATCCGCGCCCAATTGGCTGCTTTTGGCCGATTCCTGCAATTTCTGGTTGAAGGCGAACGAATCAAATTTCTTCGCGGTGAATTCGCCGTCGATTATCTCTTTGTAAGTCTCTCGCTGATATTCGATCTTCATCGGATAGAGCAACGTTTTCGTATAATTCAGGCTCGATTTGATCGGCCTGATCAATTTGCCTTTTATTATTTTGCCTGTATTTGTGAGATTCTTCCTCAGCGCGAAGAACAATCTGTTAGCCGCATAGAAAGCGTATGGATCGTAATCGTCGAAATTCTGAAACATTCGCTTCTTTATAGCCAAAGCCTTGACCAAAAGCCAAAGATAATTATAGATTTTATCTTCAACTTCAGGGTATTCGCCTGGGTTTCTGAGTTTCTCTATATTGGCGTCGATATACATGCAAAGCTGTGTGTATCGCAACTCTGCCGGTTTTCTCCATTCCATAGATGTAATAGCCTTTCAGTTGTCGTTTTATTAGCAATCATTTAATTGCTATTTATTATACGATAATTTATTAATTTATTAAAACTGAGCTGATTCCGGCTTCGTCTTTGACGATCTTCAGCTCGCTGTCGACCGCTATCCCGAGAGACTCAGCGTGATGAGAGACAATGAAAACAGATTCGACGGAATTCAATTCTTTCTCCACCAAACTCATGACAGCGTCACAGCTGGTTTTGTCCAAGAAGTCTGTTATCTCATCCAAAACGAGAATATTCGACCCCATGTTCAAATGATTGACAAGCAAATCCCTGATCGCGAATTGCGTGATAAGATCAACTCTCTGCCTTTCTCCACCTGATAGGTTATCAAGCATCTTCCCGTTATATGAGATATCTAAATCATTGCCATCCAAATAGATATTAAGATCTCGGTGCTTGAAGATCGTTTCGGCGAAATCCTTCGCCCTTTCGTCGACGTATTTGATTACGTCTGACAGGATGTAGCCGCGGAAATCCCTTTTTGTCAATATCTCCAACTGCTTGACGACCGTTAAATGCGCGTTTAATTCATCTAAAGTCTCAACTAGGTCTTTCTGCTCTTTTTCTAAAGTAGCGCTTTCTGTCTCGATATCGCTTATCTCTTTGGCAAGACGCGCTTGCTCCGAATCCCAAGACTCTTTTCGAGCCTCAGCGTTTCTTATCTCGTCTTTGGCTATATCAGCCTGTTTTTGATTCGCTACGAGATTGGCTTTCATTTTGCCTATTTCGGCTTTGAGGCCAGCTGCTTCTCTTTCACTAGCCTCGATGTTTAGCCTATAGCTTTCGTCTATTCTCTTCGATTGCTCATCTTTCGCATTATCCGCCACTGAAAGAAGTTTGTTGATGGCAGTCAAGCTCTCAGATAATTCGAGGATCTTCTTTTCTTTATCTACCTTTTCCTGCTTTATGTGCTCGACGTTAGGCAATTTCTGGCCACAGGTTGGGCAAATATCAGGATGAGCCTTTATTTTAGCTAGATCGTTTTTAGCCAAACGCAATTCTGTTTCAAGAGACGCTTTTCTGTTTTTGTCTTCCAACGTTGCAGAAGCGTATCTTTGCAATAATGCGGTTTTTTCGTTGTTTTTATTTAAGTTGGCTTTCATGAGTCGGTCATTCAGCGTCTGCCTAACCACCTCTGAGCGCTCGATACTTTCTTGAAGTTCTTCACATTTGCGTTTCGATGCAGCCAGCTTGGCTTTGCCCTCATTTATGATTTTATCAAAATCAGGTTTGATCAGGTTAAGTCGCTTTTCAGACAAAGATTTAAGCCTCAATTTATAGCTTTCGCATTTCGTTTTTACGATTAGGCTTTTATCGGATGTCTCTTTGATTCTGTCAGCTAACGCGTTTTTCCTGCTTTCGATCCTGGCTTTCATATCGGCTATCATGAAATCGGATTTAGTCAATTTCTCGAGAATCTCTTTTCTGCCGCTTGGCTTGAAAGACGAGAATTTATTCGGCATGCCTTGGCCAATCAGAATAGACGACGTCAATAAATCAGGCGTGATGTCAGGGAGCAATTCCGCCAATTTAGCCTCGCTTTCTCTGATTCCCTTCCCACTGACGTCTAAGCCGTTTTTCTCGATTTTGAGGTCTGAATGTGGTGCGATTATCCTTCTGATCAGATAATGATCTCTGTCAACGTCGAAATCCAACTCTACATAAGCTTCTGGCTCATCGTTGCAGATATTCTTCAAGCCGCTTTTGACGCCTTGTATGGTTTCGCCGGTCAAAGCGAAGCAAATAGCCGACCAACACATAGATTTGCCTGAGCCATTTGAGAGAGCGTTGTCTTCTTTTCTGTGGTTTTCGCCTGAAACCAAGCAAAACCCTTTGTTTCTGAGAACTATCTCGGCATGCCGATATGAGCCGAAATTATGCAGTGTGACTGAATTGAAATTAATCATGGCGATTATCCAATCATAAAACTGAAATTCCATTCGAAGATGTGCTCTTTCAGCATATCGCAGAATTCTCCCAGATGCTTTTTGACTTCGGCTTCACATTCAGCGTTGGTTTCTTCTAAGGATTTGCCTATTTTAGAGATAGGTCTGCCATTTTTTATTTCGAAATATTTCTCATGACAGGTCAGATAGTCTTCGTATTTATTCATAGCCATGGTGATATCTTCCAGAACATCAGTTACTTCTTCTTCATCATTATTTAAATAAATGCTATCCGACAAGAACTGAAGATAGACATAAAGAAAATCTAGATTAGCCTGATATGAAAACATCCCGCTTTCTATTACGCTTTTCATGCGCTTTTTATAAGCGTTGGCTAACATTTTGCTTTCTTTAATATACTTCCTCTCAAATTGCCTGCAGAGCTTTTCTTCGTTTTTAGCCCCTTTTTTCTCTTGTTTGCTTAATGGCATATTTCGTTTAGCTCCTCTTCCAATATTTTATTGTTTTCACATGCGTTTCTGGCACATGTGATAAACTTAGCTATGTAATCTACGGAAAAATCAGCTTTGCCGTCTTCTCCGTTTTCGCCTGTTGGCCGTTTGAACACGATCAATCTAGAGCATATGATGTTGACTGCTTTGCTTAAAGCAGCCTTGCAATCGGCCAGCATATTGTCAGCGCAAGATATCGATACGACGGCATTCGATTTCAGCTGATGCAATTTAAGCAAGCCGGTTTCGTCTTTTATCTCGATTTTGTAGAAATTGAACGCGAATGGGTTTTCGATCAGCTCAAAGCTAAGCTCATCAATATCTAATATCATGACGTTATGCTTGTATCTCATGGCATCTTCTCCGAAATTCTGCCCGGTCAGATTTCCCAGGTTCATGATTTTATCCGAGATTCTTTGACCATTATGCAAATGGCCATTGATGATCAGATCTGCGTTGTCTTCGAGATCTTTTATCGCGAATCCGGTCTTAGATACGACTGGGCCCATCTGAATGCCCAAAAGATCGTTATGGGAGATTATGACACGCTTTCCGTGTTTCTCTCTGAAATAATCTGAAACCGGCTTTCTATCACTTTCTATCACATATGGTAGAAAGCATATCTCCGTGCCGTTGGCGGTTGCAGAAGTTGGCTCCGAGATGATCTTTCTTTTGTTTGATTCAAGCGCTTTCGTCGAATTGAATCTTAGCCCATTCACCGAGCTTTCGTGATTGCCGACGAGAAAGAAATGCGGCAGATCATTCCAGGCTATGTCCTGCAAAGCCGTCAGCTCTGAATCGGTTAGATTCGGCTTATCGAAGAAATCACCGGCGCAAATGACTGCAGCGCAGCCTTTTTCGACGGCAAGCTTTTCCAGCCAATTCAATGATTCTATCTGATTTTCGAGTCTGATGGAATATTTCGTGCCAAATTGTCTCAAGACTGATGATGCTTCGCAGAAATGATTGTCCGTAAATATCAAAACTTTCTTCATTCTCTACCTCATGACGATGTAATCATTTATCTCATCGAGCACTAAGACCAATTCAGAAAACAATTCCCAAGACGTTATGCAGTCTTGCAGCATTGTGCCCCTTATCTCGACGCCGGCTTCGGTTATCAAGGCGAAAAGCTCCGTCGTGCCATCGACGTTTTTGATATTTATTCTGGCTATATCTTTGACGTCGACTGTCTCGGATATGAAATGTTTCGTTTCTTTAATTGTCATTCTTCTGCTCCTCATATCTGAAATTAGTCACTACGGAATCAGCCATTCTCGTGAGAGCCACCAATTTGTATTTCTTCAATATCTCATGAATGTCAACGGAATAAGTATTCAGCCCAGTCGAATGTATAATGGCTTCTAATTGCTCATCTGTGAAACGCACATAGCTCCTCAATAACATGAATGAACTGAAGCCGAGATCACCATAAACAGGTCGGTCTTCTGTCGTTTTGTAAGCGGCAATCGTCTCCCATTGGCCAGTCTCTTCGTTTTTGACGTTCTTCTTATATTGAACGTACATGCAGCTTCTGTATATGTCTTTCAGCAAAGCGACCTTCAAAACGTCTTCAGCCGTATATTTGCCTGGAAAATAAGCATTGCACAAAACGCCTAGCTCATGCGCGAGCTTCAAAGCAT
>CAVAYV010000036.1:0-7874 GCA_963593015.1 bacterium
AACTATAGTTCCACATCAAAAATCGTCATTGAAACAAGCACAAGATACTAACGAGCAAACAGCCGAATAAAAGCACCAGAATTAGAGTGCCAAACCCACGCAAAGCACCTCTCTTAGTTTCTTTTTCTCCAGTCAGCAAACAAAGAAACAAACCTGGAAAATTTAAGAAAAAACCAACAGCAAATCCAGTTTCAAAACTTCCGTTAGCCTTTTTGTTTATTTTTAATTCGTTTTTCTTGTTTTTGCATAAGGGGCACCCGCAAGAAGGACAGATTTTAGCGTTAGTCGAAACTTCATGACCACATTCGGGACATTTTGCAACCATAAAAACTCCTTTTAGGAATTTTACCCCCCCCCGATAAAAATCAATTTTTTATTGTAAGCGACTCTTTTAAAACAGCCATATTGACGCCGTCTTGACGATATTTTTGATTTGATTGTCAAATAGTAAAGTACCTATAGAAGATTTTTGCTGCTTCTTGGATCATTGAACCATATAGGATTCATTTTTCTTTCTTAGCAACAAGAACCCAATCATTGCTATCAGGTTTTTCTGGAACGCTACATGAATTGTCAGAGACTATGACTTCATAAGATTTTTCAATCGCCCCACTTCTAGGATTAAACCATTGAATCAAGTATTGTCCGCTAGCCATACCCCTAAAAGACCCTAAGTTTTGGACATTACTACCCCAAAAATAAGCCAAATAAAGATCATTTCCTATTGTCGAAACGGAATAGTTAGAAGTTCCTTCATTATCGTAATAGTCGGAATCATCGAAGCATGGAACTAATTCCCACCACTCATATTTTTCTAAAAGACTCTTCAAGAAAATCATTTGATCGCCTGTCGAAGAATATAATCCATCAATCCAATCGGCGTCACGACTATAGGTCTCTTTTGAATCCGAAAAATCGCCATGTTCACCATACGAAGCCCACACAATGCTCCAAATCGGCTGTATTCCATATCCGTAGCCAGTCATTCCGTTTAAGTAAGTGGTGTAGGCTTGAGCACGATTCCCTAAAGGGCCAGTCCAATAATTGGTGTAAGATCCTTCATAATTAACGGATGGTTTATTGGAATCATAATAAAACTTCATATAGTCCCAATTGACGTTCCCGTTATCATATTTATTAACGGTATATTGAGCTGCGAACCAATCATGTTCCTCACTATTTACGAAAGGTGATTTTTCGTTATCTACCGTATAAGGATTTTCTTGGTGACAGGTTGTAGGATGGTGGTAGGCGTCGTATTTAGAAAGGGATTTCATTACTAGTAGCCATGGATTATTTTTCATTGTGCAGCCATTATATCCATAATAAGAACAATCACCTTCTTGCGTGGTCGTCCACATAACGGGGTAAGACCCATATCGCGCTACCCAATAACGGGTTAGATTTTCGATTTCCTTATCACTTATTTTGCCTTCAAAATATGTTTCAATCAGCTCTTCTGGATAAGACCAAGTGGCGTTGCAATGAACGAGTCCTAATTCAGCGATATAGGCGAAATATCTATCATATTGTTCAAGTTTTGCAAGAATATCGTCGGTAATGCCATAATCCCAAACTGATCCAGAGGCATCGCCAAAAAAGCTATTGCCAGTTCTTCCGCTATACCAGCTCAATGGCTCAGATTGAATCACGGTGAATCCTTGCTCTTTACGATAATCCATGATGGTCTTGAATTGGGAGACGATTCCGTGTTTCAAAGCCTTCTCTTCAGAGACTTCGCCAATGCCATCTATCTCTTCGACAGGAAGTGTCCAATGAGTATCCCCTAAATAAAAGAAAGGGGAGTCATCGTCATATACAAAATAACGTTTTCCTTTCTTAGTCTTTACAAAACCATGTTTATAAAGATCAACCCCCCCCTGATAAACCACGCATTCAAATTGGCTAATTTTGTTATGCAATCCGCTATTGCTTGCGTCGGAACATTCGCTCAAGCTAGACCATACACCTTCTTCGGTTAAGGCAAAACGAACAACCCAATTTGCTCCGCCATTCCAAAAAGCAGGTATTTTTAAACTCGTCCCAGTCGACTCATTGATAAAGGTCACATTCATTTCAATCGAATTTAGGGGATCATCATATATTTTGTCGCTAACAAAATGTAATTCATTACTAATCCAACACTCTACTTTTTGCAAATCAAGTTTCGTTTCGCTAGATTCTTCGCTCGAACTATCTTTTGATAATGAATTGCCATTGTCACAACCAATAAGAAGCAACGCGCTTGATAGCAATACTAATTTTGGAAAGAAAGATTTAGACATATTAAAATTATAATCTTTTGATTTTGCTTGAAAATGACTATTAAGAAATAATTAATTATACGTTAATTGAAAAATAAAAGGTTTGGTATTGTATCAAACCTATATTACTTAAATGGAGCACCTGGCGGGAATCGAACCCGTATAACCAGCTTGGGAAGCTGGTGTTCTACCACTGAACTACAGGTGCAGCGAAATTATTATAAGTATTTATTCTATTTTGTCCACGAAAAAAGGAGGCTTTCGCCTCCCTAATTTTTGATTGGTGGGTGTTACAGGGCTCGAACCTGTGACCTTCTGTACGTCAAACAGATGCTCTCCCAGCTGAGCTAAGCACCCAACCTACGCCTTTAAGCGCTTTGATATTATAGAGATGCTTGCTAGCTGTATCAAGAAAAAAGTTTTATTTTTTTATGGACGCAATCCCATTCCGCCTTCAAGGGTCAGAGTTTCCCCCGTCAAATATTTAAAATCTTTGGTGCAAAGCATTAAAACCGCTCTGCCGATTTCGTTTTCCGCATCGCCGAAATGTCCCACCGGAGGTGTATGAACATTCGCTTTATAGGCATCAGGGAAATTCTTTTGGAATTGCTCAAGCTGACTAGTCCAGGCAAGGGGGCAAATGACATTGACATTGATTTCATCTTTCGCCCATTCATTCGCCGCGACGCGGGATAAGCCTCTTATCCCTTCTTTCGCCGCCGCATAAGCCGCTTGGCCATAGTTTCCGAAAAGCCCAGCGCCCGAAGCAAAATTAATGACGCTTCCTTTGCTTTCCTTCAATAAAGGATACGCTTCTTTCATGTAATGGAATGTCGCATAGAGCCCAGAATACAAAGCCAAATCAAACTGTTCTTTGCTATTTTCCGCCAAAGGCACGCCTGAAGCGCTGGCTTGGGCGTTATTGATAAGCACATCCAATCTTCCAAATGTGTTTTTGATTTCCTCAATGACCTTCTTTGTGGTCGCTTCATTATCGCTAGAATTTGAAATATCAGCCTGCAAAGCCAAAACCTTTATTCCATATTTGCTTTCTAATTCCTCTTTGGCACCATCGAGTTTTTCCTTATTACGACCGGTTATGACGATATTAGCACCTTCTTTAGCGAAAGCCGTAGCGATTCCATATCCTATCGAGCCACATCTGCCATCGCTTAACGTAGCTTTGCCAGCGCCAGTGATAAGAACCACTTTGTCCTTGAATAAATCCATATCATTACCTCTTTAAAAAAGATTAGCATTTAGATGCGCTTAAGTCAAAAAGCAAAAAAAGACCGCAAAGCGATCTTTCATTCTTCACTGGTGCCGTCTAGCGGAATTGAACCACCAACCTACTGATTACGATTCAGTTGCTCTGCCAGTTGAGCTAAGACGGCAGCGTGATAAATATAAACCCTTTGCTCCTATTCGACAAGCAAAAAGGGCAAAGGGAAAGGTTATTTGGCTAATTTTCTTTTTAAGAAATGCCCAAAGACCACGATTTCGTGAACAACCAACGGGACAATGCTTAATAAGAAGACCCACAAATAATCGATTGGGTTGTCGTGAAGCGGATAAGTCTTGAAGAAACCTTCGACGCCAGCAGCCATATTATAGGATAGTCCTGGTGTCTCAATGACCAAGAATTGAAGTCCTAAGCCTAAGAAGAAGGAAAACCAAAGTAATGGATTTTTGTCTTTGAAGACGCGGATGAAAGAATGTTTGCTATCAGTCATGCCAAGCATATGGAAAAGCTCAGAGAAGGCAAGAACGGAGAAAGCCATCGATTGAGCGGTTTCAAGTTGAATCGGATTGTTATTGAACCATTCATTGATGCTTCCGATCCCAAAGATTCCGTTGCTCCATGGCGTGATAAAATAGGCAATCAAGGTAGCGACACCAATCACGGTGCCATAGCCGAAAGTGATCCAATAGCCATCGCCGGCAAACAAAGATTCCTTTGGATTGCGAGGCATCTCATCCATAATGTCATCAGGCTTTTTGTCAGAGCCCAAAGCGATAGCGGGAAGAGAATCGGTAATCAGATTAACCCACAATAAGTGGATGGCGATAAGCGGGGCTGGCAAACCCATCGCGATAGCAATGAACATGCAGACCACTTCGCCGATATTCGAAGAAAGCAAGAAAAGAATGGTTTTGCGGATATTCGTGTAAATCCCTCTTCCTTCTTCGACGGCTTTCTCAATCGAAGCAAAATTATCGTCGGTCAAAACCATGTCGGCAGCGCCTTTGGCGACGTCAGTTCCGGTAATGCCCATCGCAATGCCGATATCGGCGGCTTTTAAGCTTGGGGCATCATTGACGCCATCTCCGGTCATCGCGGCGACGTTGCCATTGGCTTTGATCGCTTTGACGATGGCGACTTTGTTTTCTGGGGAAACGCGGGCAAAAACGCGGACCGTTTTAACTTTTTCTTGAAGCTCTTCGCTAGTGCAAGCATCAATTTGATCGCCGGACATGCATTGATCCTTGCTTTCGGCAATCCCTAATTCTTTGGCGATAGCGAAAGCGGTGTCTTTGTGATCACCGGTTATCATCACGGTGGTTATGCCAGCTTTTTTCAATTTGCTGACCGCACCTTTGGCTTCTGCTCTCGGAGGATCGACCATTCCGACTAAGCCGACGAAGACAAGATTTTCTTCTTCGATTTCCTTGTCACTGCTTTTGCGGTAGCTTAAAGCGAGAACGCGCAAGGCTTTTTCGCTCATTTTCGAGGCCGCTTCTTCAATCAATTTCTTATCAGAATCCGTGATTGGTCGTTCCTTTTCATTGATATTAATGGCAATACAATGCTTTAAGATCTGATCCATTGCACCTTTAGTATAAGCCAAGTAGCTCCCATCGCTTTTTTGATGGCAGGTTGACATCATTTTCCTCACGCTATCAAAAGGCAATTCGTTGACACGGGGCTTTTTGGTTTCCAAATTGCTTTTTGACATACCGAATTTGCTAGCCATTTCCACCAAAGCGACTTCGGTTGGATCGCCATAAGTTCCATTTTCGATCTTGGCGTCGCTGCAAAGAGCGAATCCTTCGGCAAGATAAGCCAAAGAAGAATCGATGCCATCGCCTTCTAAAAGCTTCTCATCGGCGAAAGTTGCGACAACGGTCATCTTATTTTGCGTCAAAGTACCAGTTTTATCGGAACAAATATAGGAAACGCCACCTAATGTCTCCACCGACGCCAATCTTCTGACGATGGTATTGACCTTGATCATCTTGCTCATGCCATTTGCCAGAACTATTGTGACAACTGCGGCTAAGCCTTCAGGAATCGCGGCGACCGCCAAGCCAACGGCATCAAGCAAATCGGAATCCCATTGGGTCGCGATTGTGCCTCTGATTGCATCATAGGTCAAAGAGACTGCAAGCATCAAAATGACGATGCCCAAAGTCAGATAGCCTAAGAATTTTGATAATTGATTGAGTTTCTTTTGGAGAGGTGTCGTTTCATCGACTCCAGTCTTGAGCATTGTGGCGATACGCCCTATTTCCGTATCTTTTCCAGTCGCTATGACCACGCCTTCGCCACGCCCATAGACGATTGGGGTGCTGCTATAAGCGACATTGACCCTATCGCCGACGCCGACTTCTTCACTTAAAACGATTTCCGGGTCTTTCTCTACTGGAAGCGATTCACCAGTCAAAGATGATTCATTGGCTTTGAGTGCAAATCCTTTGATCAATCTTAAATCGGCTGGAACGCTTCTTCCTTCTTCTAAAATTACTATATCTCCTGGGACAAGGTCCTCGGCTTTGATTTCGGCTAATTCGCCATTTCTCCGAACCGTTGCCGTTGGGGAAGAGAGCTTTTTCAAAGCCTCCAAAGACTTTTCGGCCTTTGTTTCCTGAATCGTGCCGATTATGGCGTTTAAGAAAATTACGCCGAAAATGATGATGACATCGGCAAAATCCTGAAAGCCTACGCCATTGCCACTTTTGACGCCGCTGACAATCGACAAAACAAGCGATACGATCGCCGCGCCTAAAAGGATGAAGATCATCGGATCTTTGAATTGGCCTAAGAAAACCAGAATCCAGCTTTCCCTTTCTTCTTCATCAAGCTTGTTTGGCCCATACTTTTGGCGGCGGGAAAGGACCTCTTCATTGCTCAAACCTTTTTGACAATCAACATCGAAAGTCTTGAGAGTCTCGGCAATGGAATGATTCTCATGCATATGTTTTTCCTCCTAGCAAAAAATCCCACTAGAAGGTCTTGCGAGGGATATTTATCCTGCTCTTCCCGGCCATTAAAAAAATGACGAGATGACGAGTTGAGCAAACCGCTACTCCCCTTCTAGTAATAATGATAAACAATAAAGCTTTAAAATGAAAGTTTAATCGGAAAGTCGCATCATCGTAAAAACGCAGGAAATACCACAAACAAACTCGGATAAAGGCTCTAAAAGAACCAACAATATCTTCATTGCGGAGTTCAAATTCGTCGAAGCGGAAAAATTAATGGCGATGCTCACTCCCATCGCGGCGATAAATAAGCCCAAATATATGTAGAACCACACTTTCATTTTAGTGACGGATACATATCGCCCGTTCATATATTGGCGAAGATTTCTATAAGCGATGATCCCCGCCACAATCTGAAAAATAAGCAAAAGATGATAGATAAGCAATAAAGAGCCAAACAAAAACTGACCGCTTTGAAAATAACTGACAAAGTTCAATTGGCCAGCTATGTAGGTGAAAATCAAAGTGAAGATTTCGCTGAATAAGAGCAAAAATATAAAAGACAAAACGCCGCTGAATGCCGTCACGTCTCCCCGAATATTGCCTTTTAAAATCATCGTATAGGAAAACATCAGTATCAAAAAAGACAAAACGACATTCAAATCGGATAAGCTCACTTGGTGACCGGAGATAAATATGTCCGCAAAAGTTATGATGACGTTTGAAGTTACAAAAGCGATGGCGAGAGTGACGAAAAATATCGCAAGGTATTTTTTATAATGATACTTAAATTTATTTTTTAGATTCTGCAATGGCATACTTAAATAATAATTTTATTCCTAATTAAAGCTATTTGTGGCGAACAATCGTGAAACGGAATAAATTCACTTTCTCATTTGGTTTTATATCGAAGTCACGTTTGGCGATGCGAATTTGCTTTTCAACGCTTTCAACACCAGGGATAAATGGCAAAGCGAAACCGAGCTTGCCGTTTTTCGTTTTTAGCAAAACGCCATATTTATTCGGATCCAAATCCTTTTCGCTAGAAATAGGCTCTAGATTTTTTATCTCGTCTACGACAATATCCAGATAAGGGAGTTCGGATGGCTCGATCGGATCGAAAAAAGTGTCTTTTTTTGCGGCTTTTACGCTCGCTTGGATAATCTCTTCGGGAACATTTTTCTCCAAAGGCATTATCGACCCAAAATCAGCCCTCAATGAGCCGAATTTATATATCGAAACAACAACACCTTCTTTTTTATTTCCGAAATCGGTAGAGATAGAGACTTCCTTAGCGGCGGTTTTATTCAAATATTGATCTAGGGTCAGATACGCCAATTTAACGTAATCATCGCACTTCTCTAATTTCGCTTTTATGTCTAACGCGACTTTGGAAGCGTATAAATC
>CAVAYV010000037.1:0-39055 GCA_963593015.1 bacterium
CTCTAAAAGCGTCTAAGCATCACCAGTTTATAGCCTTCGCCATAAACCGCGTCAACTTTAGCCCCTTTGATATAAGCGAGTTTCTTCCTGATGCCTGAAATATGGACATCAACCGCCCTAGTTACATGCTTATCTAGCTTAACGCCGCCCCAAATAAGTTCTACAAGCCTTTCACGGGTGACCATTTCGCCTTTGTGTTCGTAAAGTTCTTTTAGAATAATCCATTCGGAATTCGTAAATTTCACATTATAGCGAAAATAAGAAAGAGTCCTTTTTTCTAAGTCACAAACGAGTTCTGAACCATCCAAACGAGGAATCATTATAGTGCTCATAAACCATTTCTTCCTTTAAGGTATTGTATACAATCCAAAAATAAAAATTAACAAATTTACATCTTTCGTTTTTAAACTTCTTTAAAAAATCAAAAAACCGTACTCAATCTTTGCTTAAATACTCGGTTTTTATTTGATTTGTAAAGAAAAAAGCTAAGCAAAAAAACTCTTTTATCTATTTTTTAAATTTTAGTCAAAAATAAAGAAATGATGGAATTTAATGGACGCTGACAGTTTTAATGACAATAAGGCAAACAACAATCAAAACAATCAAAATACAAAAAAATACCATCCAAAACACTTTAGCATCTTTTGATGGCGCTTTATTTTCTTCTTCTTCGGTCGATCTTTTTATTTTTTATAATCATTTCATAGTTTTTATTTCATATTTTTATTAAATATTTTTTGGTGAAAACTAAAAGCCAATATACTAGGACGCTATTGATGACGACATTCAAAGATCCAAAAACAAACATGCAAGAAAACAATGGTCCATAGCCAATTGGCCAGATAGAATTGGCTAAGAAATTGTAGAAAAGATAAAACGCCAGAGGCTTTAAAGCGATCATCAAAATAATTTCACAAACCAAGGCAATGAATCCCATCTCATAAGGTGATGGAATGTCTTTGAATTCCTCGTTATTCTTTTCGAAGAACCTATTTGCGAAAAACAAACCGAAAAAAGCCCCAACGTCAAATAATCCTGTCGATGCCAAAATCAATGGCTCAATCCAACTAGCCATATCGCCAAATCCGTTTGCAAAATATTCTTTGGTAAAGGGGATTGCATAAAAAAAGCAAGTTAATAAAACTAGTATCGCCATCATCGTAATTATAAAAAAATAAGGTTTCTGAAACAAATTGCGATATTTAGATGTGAATTTCTCTAGGCAGTAAGGAAGAATTCCAAGCAAGGCATAGAGAATAGTTAAAAGAAAGTTTATTTGCCCTTCAATACCGGAAAAAATAAAGATGCCTAATAAATCACCGACTCCCCCGACGATCGCGCCATAAAAAGGACCAAGAAGCAAAGAGGAGTAGATCACAAGTGCTGGACCTAATGACATCCTTAAAAAAGGGAGCGAGCCAATTGATGGTGTTCTAATTATGTGAGTGGCAACAACATCCAAAACCAAAAGCATTGCGCATAAAGTCATTTTTTGAACCGGTTTTAGCTGTTTGTTTATCATAGTTTCAAAACACCCATCACATAATCTCTGACTTCATAGGTAAAGGCTAAGCTACCTGTAACCAAAATGAGGTCCTCCCCATATTGAGCAAGCATGTTATTGATAGCGGTACGATAATCAGGAACGAATTGAAACGAATCCAAAAAAGAGGAATAATCATTTTCTTTCCTCGCTCTTCTATTATCGAGAGTGGTCAGAACAATAGAATCAACGTTTCTTTGTAAGTAAGCAAGCTCTTCATAAACGTTTTTGTCTTTGAAACAAGCGAAAAGGACATGGATTTTTTTGCTTGGTTCTCTTTCTGAAAGGCTATCAATCAATTCTTTGATTGCATCAGGATTATGAGCCCCATCTAAAATGATATTCCCATGCTTTTCGTAACGGCATGGCAAATTGTTGGATATCAATCCCTTCCGCAAGGAAAATTCATCAATAGGAAGGCGTTTTGCAAGTATTTTAGTTGCTTCGATAGCCAATACTGCGTTTTTCAATTGGTATTTTGCAGAACTTAAAATCCCTAAATTCGTATAAGGGCTATAGGTAAAATGATAGTAAGGCGAAACATAGAATGTATGAGTGGCTTCTTTTGCTAACGTTAGTTCTGAATGTTTTTTTCTTGCCACTTCTTTTATCGTCTTTAACGGCTTATCGGTTAGATCCCCAAGCAACGTCGGTGAGCCTTCTTTTATTATCCCAGCTTTATTCAAAGCGATTTTTTCCAAAGTGTCGCCAAGGAATTTAGTATGTTCTAAAGAAACGGAAGTGATTATTGATAATAATGGCGTAGCATCTAGCAAGTTAGTGCTATCGGTCTTTCCACCCATGCCGCATTCAATAATAGCCAAATCCAAGTCTTGCTCATTGAAATAGCTGAATGCGATGAAAGTTTCTATTTCAAAGCTCGAAAGATTGTATTTTTCGAATAGACCATAATTATTTTCATAAAGACGCACAAAATCATCATCGCTGATAGTCTTATCATTGACCAAAATCATCTCATTTGGTTTATGAATATAGGGTTTTGAGAATAGAGCTACTTTATATCCTTTCGCCCGATACATTTTATATAAATAATAGGATGTGCTGCCTTTGCCATTGCTTCCGGCGATATGAACAAAAGGAAAGGATATCCTAAATCCTTTTGCTTTGATAAAATTGTCCCAGTCTTCCCTTTCGTATCGGGTCATGGTCATATCTCTTTTTTTAAGAGATTCCAAAACATCAGAATATTCCATATCAGTAATCGTAGTTGCCTTTTTGGCCTTCTCTTGCTTTGTTAGTTAAATCCTTTTCTTTCAAAGATTGACGCTTATCATGAAGCTTTTTGCCTTTGGCTAAAGCAATTTCAAGTTTAGCATATCCTCCTTTGAGAAATAATTTGGTAGGGACGCAAGTGTAACCGCTTTTTAAATTATTCGCCAATTTATTAATTTCTTTTTTATTTAAGAGAAGTTTCCTATCTCTTAAATGATCAACATTGAAAATATTCCCTTCTTTATAAGCGGCAATATGCATATTCGAAACAAAGGCTTCTCCGTCTTTGACATAAATATAAGCTTCGTTTATGCCCGCGTCGTGGCGTCTTAATGATTTGATTTCAGTGCCGGTCAGCACTAAGCCCGCCACCATGAAATTAGATAAGAAATATTCAAAGTGGGCCCGTCTATTCTCCAAAAGGAGAGAGTTATCTTTATTTTCTTTTTTCATACTTGCTCCTTTCGGCTAGAAAATTGTAATCCATTTTGCCAAAAAGATTAAGGGAAGACTAGATAATGAAGAAATAAATCGAGAAAAACATCGTGCTTGTGCCTAAAAGGCAGAAGATGTGAAAAACAACGTGCCACCACTGATTCTTTTTCCCGCCAAGCCCATATAAGACAGCTCCGATGGTGTAGAAAATTCCGCCAATCAAAAGAATTAATGAAGATTCCAAAGAGGTGGCTTTGATGAGGGGGAGAAAAGAAATAACAATGCACCATCCCATCAAAATGTAATCAACCATCGTGATTTTGCTGTATTTTTCCAAATCAATCGTATTTAAAACAATACCAATAACGCCAAGTAATAGGACGCTTCCGTAAATTCCATAGCACCATGCTTCGCTATAAGGTCTGATGCCAGATAAGCAATATGGGGCATAAGTCCCCATAATCAAAATAAAGACATTATTATGATCCAAAACGCGCAACACCCTTTTTGTGTTGCTAGGTTTCCAACCATGGTAAGCAGCGCTTCCGCTATAAAGAATTAACAAAGATAGAACAAAGATAGAGGAAGATAGAATTTTAAAAGCATCACCACTTCTAATCGCGTTGCTTATTAGAAATGGTCCAGCCACCAAAGTGAATAAAACGCCCAATAAATGGGTGATGCAATTCCAATCTTCTTGGGTTCTAGTATAGTTTGGCAAAATGGTCTCGCTTGGTTTCATACCAAAAATATAGCTCTTCTCAAAAAGTAATACAAGAACTTTTAGTTTTTATTACTAGGTCATAAAGCATAATTTAAAAAGAGAACCGCTTTTCCGTGATTCTCTTCTTTTTTGTTAAGTTAATGCGCTTCTTTTCCAATAGCGGCTTCAGCGGCGTCTTTAGCACGTGTTACTTCGAGTTCATCGACGATTCTAGCATATTCGTCTTCATTAAGCTTATAACCGAACCTCATGATAAGCCAACTAGCAAGCATGCAGACGATCATGCTGCCGATCATGATTATTGCCATAACGACAAGTTGCTTTGATTCAACGTTTGCAATCAAAGAGGAAATGGCAGTCGCGCACTCTTCCTGAGCCTCAGTGGCGCTATTAGGGTCATTTGAGATCTTTTGAGCCATCACTTGCTCTAACCCGCTGATTTTGGAAATAACGAGAGTGTAAAGCCCTGAGCAAGCAAGCATGATATAAATGACGCCTTTTTGAATAGCGCTTCCAAGTTTAACGTCCAATGGTCGCCAGGCAAAGATAACGGATTCTTTTCTTTCTCCGAATTTCCATTCGTTAAATTCGATGGTGTTTTGGAAGGCAATGATTAATGTTAAATAGAAGATTTGCTGGGCGCCGAAGAAAATAATGACTGGCAAATAGGCCAAGAACATCGTTCCCGAGAAAGCGAAGGCGTATCCACTAGTGCCGGCAGCACCATTCGCCAAAGGTTGCCCATTAAAGATAGGTGCGGTGACTAAGAAGAACCAAATATAGCCAAGGCAAGCGATAATCGCAGTCCAAGCCCATATCGTTTGTTTTTTGAATTTTTTAATGATGGCAGGGAAGATGAATTGGCTGCCTAAGCTACCAATCGCATAAGCAACCGTGCAAATAAGCATGACCATACCGCCCATTTGGCCGCCATAACCATATAAAACATAGAAATAGGTCATGCCGATGCCAACGAGTAACGAAGCGCCGATTTGGTAGCAAAGAAGACTGATAACAGACATTCTCAAAGGTTTATTCTTCAAAACAAGGAAGAGATCGCGGAATTTAGTTTGACTCGAGATTTCTTCTTGCTTCGGATCTCTTTTCTTTTCTTTGCAGAAAAAGAAAATAGCAATTTGAGAAGCACAAAACAATATACAAGTAGGAATAGCAATGTAGGCATAGATGACATGATAATTCGCTGCGCTCGGAAGAACCGAACAAATAGCGTACATCACAAAAGTGCCGATGCTAACAAAGATTCCCATCAAAGTAGTGATTTTGGAACGCACTTTTTCGCTCGAAGACATTGAAGGAAGCATTGCCCAATAGCCAATATCATTCAGAGTGAACGTCGAATCCCACAAGAAATAGAGAACCGCCCAAAAGGCAACAAACGCCCAACCCGTAGGTCGGATTACGAACATCAAAATAACCGTAATCGAATTAAGAATTCCGCCAATAAGAATCCAAGGTCGGAACTTCCCTGTTTTTAGATGGCATTTTTCAAGAATCATTCCGAATAGCGGGTCGTTTAAGCCATCCCAAATCAAGAAAATAACAAAAAGAATATTGATTACAGCGATTTGGGCATTGTAATCTTCGGTAGTCGGACCAAGCAAACCCGAATACATGATGTAGGTGGTTAAAAAACCACTGACTAAGGTGTAACAGGCGTCCCGGAACATACCGGAAACGCTATAGACCCACTTTGTGGTCTTAGGCACCTGTTCACCTTCGTAGGTGCCTGCAGTAAAATCCTTCGCCATTTCTGGCCTCCTTATGTAGTTTGGTTTAAATAAGTATATAAGTAAAAAGGCAAAAAGTGCAAAAGAATTTGCTAATTAGCATTTACTAAGAAACATATATCTCTTTAAACTAATCCCATGATCGATTTGCTTAGAAGAGTATTTATAAAGGATTATAAAAACATCGATGACGAGAAAGTGCGTCAAAAACATGGAATTCTCGCTGCAATAATTGGCATAGTCACGAATTTATCCATTGTGATCTTGAAAGTGACCATCGCTTTTGTTTTAGCGTTTAGCATCCACCACCAAAATTCATCGATATCAATACTAGACGCCTTGCCAATGGCTTTAATTGCCGACGCCATCAATAACCTAAGCGATATGATCAACTCAATCGTTACTTTGATTGGGTTCAAACTAGCAGGAAAACCAGCAGATAAAGATCATCCTTTTGGCCACGAGAGAATTGAATATATCGCAGGCTTGATCGTCAGCATCGTTGTGATTGTTTTAGCGGTAATTCTATTCAAGGAATCGTTGACAAAAGTCATCAATAAAACCGAAATCCAATATGAATTATTAACAATAATAATCTTGGGAATCACAATTTTAATTAAAGTTTTGCAAGGATATTCCTATTATAAGATCTCCAAAATTATTTCTTCTAATGCCTTAAAATCCTCTTCCGTAGATTCTTTGCTTGATTGCGTTTCCACTGGATTAATCTTAGTGAGCGCCGTACTTTCTTACTTGTTAAAATGGAACTTCTTAGACGGATATTTAGGGTTAGCTGTTTCAATATTGATATTTATCTCCGGTATAAAAATGATTAAAGAGGCTGCGAGCCCATTAATCGGAGAAAAAAACAACGAGACTGTAAAAAAAGACGTTTTAGATATTGTGCTGTCCCACAAAGAAGTCTATGGCGTTCATGACATTCTTTGCCATTCATATGGACCTACCAAATATTTTATTTCCCTTCATTGCGAGATGAATCAAGATTTATCGGTTTTAGAAGCGCACAGAATAATTGATGAAATCGAAAGCGAGATCAATAAAAAATACAATTTCTCAGTAACAATCCATATTGACCCTGTCGCCATCTTTGACCCACACTATTCATCGCTAAAAAAAGATGTTGCCAATGTCCTTAAGCAAATCGATTCGAAATTAGATCTCCATGATTTTCAAGTGTCAGAAGAGAATGGATTAACACAGATCACTTTTGATATTTTAAGCCCTTACGAAGAAACTCTGAGTGAATCTGATATTTTGGATGAGCTGAATCTTAAAATGGAATCTAGCAAAAATCATTATTCCTTCATCGTTCATTTTGATCATCCTTTCTAATGAAAAAACGCCTACAAATAAGCAGACGTTTTTTAGTTTATGGTTTATAAAGATTATAAATAGTATTTATTCAAAACCTTTAAGGTCTTCTCATCTAATTCATAAACGAGCGGTTTCCCTGTTGGGATTTCGACAGAGATTATTTGATCTGGAGTAAGATTTTCAAGCATCATAACAATCGCGCGTAAGCTATTGCCATGAGCAGCAATCAAAACCTTTTTGCCAGCATGGATTTCTGGAGCAATCTTGGTGTCGAAATATGGTTTGACGCGTTTTGCTGTGTCAATCAAGCATTCGGTCAATGGGCAATCTTCAATTGTCATTTCTCCGTCTTTGATAAGTTTTTGATACTTTTCTTGGTTACCTGGCCATCTCTCATCATCTTTAGTTAAAGCAAGAGGCGGAACATCGGCGCTTCTACGCCAAATGTGAACTTGTTCATCACCCCATTTTTGTGCGGATTCAGCTTTATTTAAACCTTGTAAGGCACCATAGTGTCTTTCGTTTAAACGCCAGCTGTAATTCTTTGGAATGCTTGTTTCTCCCATCTCTTCCAAAGCGTAATCCATGGTGTGGTTAGCTCTTTTCAAAACAGAGGAGAAAGCAACATCGAAGGAATATCCATTCGCTTTAAGAAGCTTTCCGGCGTCATGAGCTTCTTTGACGCCGTTTTCAGAGAGTTCGACATCGGTCCAGCCAGTGAAAAGATTCTTTAAATTCCATTCGCTTTGGCCATGTCTGATTAAGACTAATTTGATCATTTTAATTTTGCCTTTCTATGGTATCGATTATAGCGATACTTCTTTCCTTTGGAAAGCAAAGACAAGAAAAAACGCAAAAATTAAGCCCTTCTTTCCTCCAATTCGTCTTCACTTTCGCTGTATTCAAAAAGTAGATTTCCAGAATTGACAAAATGAATTTTATAGTAATGCTCGCCTCCACTATAAAAATCAGCAATCGAATACCCTAGACATATTTTTTTCATTTTGCGCCCCTTTCATTAATGAATAGTAGAAAAAAGGCGTATTTTCTAAAAATAAAAGAGAGTCTAAAACCCTCTTTCATCGCCGTATTTTGCAAGAATCTCTTCCTTGTATTCTTTGAAGCGGTCTTCTTGGATGGCTTTTCTCGCCCCTTCAACAATTTTGATAAGGAAGCGGATATTATGAATAGAATTAAGCCTTTTGCCAAATTCCTCGTTGCACATTTGTAAATGATGCAAGTACGCCTTGGTGTAATGAGAACAGGTGTAGCAATCACATTCCGGGTCCAAAGGAGTGAAATCCTCTTTGTATTGGGATCCTTTGATATTGACACGACCTTGGCTAGTCATCAAGGTGCCATGTCTTGCAATTCTCGTCGGAAGGACGCAATCGCACATATCAACGCCTTTTTCAATTCCGCCGAGAATGTAATCAAGAGACCCAACACCCATCAAGTAACGTGGCTTATCAGTAGGCAAGAAGCGGATTGCGTCCTCAACCATTTGAAAGCAAACATCTTTAGGTTCGCCAATGGAAGTTCCACCGATTGAATAGCCAGGGAAATCCATTTTGGCTAATTCTTTCGCGGCATATTCTCTTAAATCCTTATAGGCTCCGCCTTGAACGATCCCAAACAAAGCTTGGTCTTCCCTTTTATGGGCTTCCAAACCTCTTTTGGCCCACCGTAAGGTTCTTTCGGTGCTTTTTTTAACATATTCGTAGTCCGCGGGATATGGAATGCATTCATCAAAAGACATAATGATATCTGCGCCTAAAGCTTCTTCAATCGCGATAGCTTTTTCCGGAGTGAACATTTCTTCATTGCCATTGAAGTCGTTGCGGAACCTCACCCCTTCTTCGTCAATCTTTCTCGATTTAGATAAAGAGAATACCTGAAAACCGCCACTATCCGTTAAAATAGGGCCGTCATAATTCATAAATCTATGCAAACCGCCAGCCTTTTGAACGATATCTTCGCCAGGCCGTAAATGCAAATGATAGGTATTTGAAAGGATAACCCCAGCCCCCATACTCTTGATTTCTTCAGGCGAGAGACATTTTACAGTGGCCAAAGTTCCGACCGGCATAAACATCGGCACTTCGACATCGCCGTGCCAAGTATGCAAAATGCCATATCTAGCACCGGTGTATTTATCAACGTGTTTTACCTCTAACCAAAAATTCTTCTTATCCATACGTTTTCTCCCTCCGCTATTATAGACAAAGCGTCATTTGAGTAAAAGGCTACCAATTTGGTTCCAATTTTCTCTTGGCTTTCAATAAACCTGGCAAATTCTTCCGCCACATGATCATCCAAACAATATAAGAAATTATAATAACAGTAGTTTCTCCAATAGCGACAGCCCCAACCATCGCCCAAAAATTGGACCCGCTTAGCCAATTGAGCTCAAAGCCAACAATAAAGGCATTGACGGCAATCGGCCAAAAACAGCCTATTAATAATTTAGGCGAGACAACAACAAACAAGCATGCGATTAAAGTCGCTGCCGTCCCAAAAAGCATATCCCAAGGCCCTAAAGAAGAAAAGATATTCGCTAAGAAGCACCCTAAGGTGATACCAATCGTGAAATCTGGCCTCCAGTAACAAAGTAGCACCATAAGCTCACTGATTCGGAAATTAATATCCCCAAAGGCAATTGGATAGGAAAGCATCGTGAGAGCAAAATAAATAGCCGCAACAATACCGTTAGCGGCTATGAATCTCGTAGTTATTTTTTTGGTCATATTACGACCTCCTTGTTTTTTATAGCTGGTTACTGCGGAACGAACAGCTTTTAATTTTGCGGGCTTTATATTACTCTCCGATTTTTTGTTTTACTAGTCTTTCTTCAATACTTTTGCCAAACCACCGTTGGCGGTTTCTTTAATGTCAGCGCTCAAAGCATCGCCTGTAATTTTCATTGCTTTAACGACATTGTCAAAACTTACCTGATTATCACGGATTGGCTCAACGTATTTAGCGTATAAATAAGAGTCATAGGCCCTTAACGCACCAACGCCATTCCTTTCAATGCAAGGAATGATCACATAGCCATCGACAGAATCGCAAGATAGCCCTAGGAAGTGCTCCATCGCGCATTCGGCGGCGTATTCTTGCTGGTGTAAGGACAAATCATGCAAAAAGCATAAAGCGGCCGCGGCCATTGAACTAGCAGTGCCTATTTCCGCTTCGCAGCCGCCAATCGCGCCAGCGATTGAGGCATTTTGTTTAACGACGTTTCCAAATAGTCCGGCAAC
The DNA here is from genome assembly GCA_963593015.1 of bacterium. Taxonomy (GTDB): domain Bacteria; phylum Bacillota_I; class Bacilli_A; order RFN20; family CAG-826; genus UBA4951. The sequence continues at coordinate 10,279 of CAVAYV010000037.1, forward strand.
ATATAAGGCATCGACTATTTTCCTAAAGGAATACCCTTCGTTTTTATAAGCATAATAAAGGATGGCGGCCAATACACCGCTTGCTCCACACGTTGGGGCGGTAACCACTTCCTCAAAAGAGGCATTGGATTCCCCTACCGCGTAGGCGTAAGAGGTTAAAAGGATCGTTCTTTTTTCAGATTTATCTTCGATGTTTCTCGCTCTTTCAAACAATCGTTTTGCAGACCTTTCCCAATTCAATCTAGGATTGTCATTACAAGGTAACTTCCCTTCTTCCTGTAATCCTTTCTCTACAGAATTAATCATGGATTCAGCGATAGAAACCATCGTTTTATCAAAATCTTCTTTTTCATAAGCAAGACAGAAGTCTTTAATGGATTTAAAATCATGACTATCTAAATAATCTTTGACTTCATTTAAGTCTTTGAATGGATATATTTCTTCCTCATTAACGGAAGTATCGTCTTCACTATAAAGTTCTCCACCTCCTAGGCTCCGATACGTGCATCGAAAAATAAGGTCCTTTCCATTTAGCAGGGCTATTTCAAAAGTGTTTGGAAGAGCATCATCGTTCTTATCAAGGTTCAAATTGAATTTGACATTATATTTATCAAAAACGCTTTCAATGGCAAGTTTAGTTCCGTGGCCAACTCCAGTGAATGCTAAAGATCCGTGCAAGGTGACTAAAATATCATTGCCTTCCAGCCCTGCGATTTTCTTCAAAAATGAACGAGCGGCGATAGTTGGCGCGACTGTATGAGAACTGCTTGGTCCATAGCCAACCCTAAAGAGATTAAGTATGCTTTTCATGCTTATATCATTGCTTATTTTTCCAAGAAGAACAACAAATGATTAAAAAAGTTTTCTTTCCTTTTCAATTTGCAAAAAATAGGCTTAAAATGCGACTTATGAAAACCTGTATCGTCATGTCGGCAATCCCTGGAAGCGGGAAATCAACATGGGCTCGCCGTTACAAAGAGGCCCACAAAAACACCTATATCGTTTCAAGCGATGATTTGAGAGAAGAACTCTATGGCTCAGCCAAAAACTTTGATCACGAAGCAGAGTTATGGGAAACATTCTTAAGGCGTTTGAATGAGCCATCCACTTACAAGGAAGACGATGTTACCGTCATCGCCGACGCCACAAACTTACAGAACAAATACAGAATCCTCTATAACAAGAGCACTCCTCTTTATGACCGTCATATCCTCGTGATGTTTGACATTCCTTTTGAAGAATGCTTAAAACAAAACAAGCAAAGAAGCATCGAAAGAATCGTCCCTGATTATGCGATGGAAATGCTAAAAAACGAATACGAGCCAATCAACGATGAAGTCATGAAGATATACGATGAGATATTCGTGATCAAAAAGTATGGCAAATTCAAAGACTAAAGACTTGAATCCAAAAGTTCTATTAATTTATCTTCCGTTTCCTTTTTATAAATAGATAAAGAAGGGTAGTAGGCAAACTCTCTTTCCCCCAATAAGAGATTGGAGAGTTTTTTCTCAACCTTAAAAAGCAACAATGACGTTGTTTCTTTTACCGTTTTAATATCATTGACGTTTTTCAATGATTCCTCTAAGAAATCACCGATTTCATATAATTTGTAGAAACCTGATTCTTCTCTTCTGAAAGGCTCCAAAATATCCAAAAGCAACCCCTCGAACCAATCAATGAATTCATCAATAGCGTTTTCTTTCATAATTCTTCCTCATTAATCAATAGTCACAAAAAAGAAGGATTTCGAAAAAGAAAAAAGCGAGGAAACCCCCGCTTTTAAATATTGAGATAATTAGGCTTTTTTACCGATGATTTTGCCTTTGATATCTTCGTCAGTGGAGATAACCGCGAAAGCCAAGGCTCCAAGAATCAATAATGATCCGAGAATTAAACACATGATCGGGAAACCATATCCAGCAGATTTTGCGTTTTTGCTCAGCATATCAACATAGTTAAGATGGCAGTTATCATCTCTCCAAACACAGGACAAAATGCCATACACTAAGAAATAAATGCCAGCGCTCAAAATGGAACCAGAAGCTAATAAAGCACTTTCTTTGGTTTTATCGCCTTTGGTGATGAGACGGCCGGCGAAGAATAAGAACAAAGCGCTCGCTAACCCAGTTACGACGCCAGTGAATAAGAAGCTTCTAATTTCGCCATAGAAAGCTTCAGCGGCATGTGTATAGGTGGAAATGAGGGCGATGGCATTAATGACAAACACCCAAGCAGCGGCAACGGCAAAGCCGTAAGACAAGGAGGCCAATAAAGGTTTTTGATCACGATTGTCATAAAGACGAACCATCGGGATGTTGGTGGCAATCATCAAAAGGATGAATAAGATAGAAGCGATGACAATGACAAAGGCTAGGTTAGTTCCTTTAACCAAGTCAAAGAAAACGGCAGCATTTAAGAAGAAAAACGCAGCAGCAAGATAGCCTTGGACGATGAAGGTGGTTAATCCTTTGACGACAGGAGCATCGTTGGTTGGCTCCATGATTCCCTTAACCCCTTGATAAATGCCATATATCGCAGTGGTCATTCCGGTTAAACCAATAACCGCTAATTCATAAGATAAGTTAAAAGCGGTGGTGGTGTTAACCCAGTCGAAAGTAATCCCAGCGAGCTTCGAAACGAATGGAACGCAGAAGAAACCATAATAGCATCCAAAAGCGCCAAAGGCTAAAAAGATTAGAATTTGGAACGCCAACACCAAGATACGGGATGTGCTTTGATATTTGTTCATAATGACCCTCTCCAATTTAGGCAAACAGCTATTCGTGAACGAAAAAATCGTCAACAAAAGCAACTGCTATATTTAAGTCTATCTTTACAAGATAGTCAATAAATCAATTTAAATTGAAAGTCATAAAACCAAAAAAAGACAACATTTGTGAAATTTCAACACGTTTTAAGCCAAATCGACCCCTAAAATTTTAAGGGCTACCTTTATGCCATCTAAAGAGGCAGAAGTAATCCCGCCAGCGTAAGAGGCTCCTTCACCACAAGGGTATATCCCTTTGATATTCGCTTGCAAAGAGGCATCGCGAGGGATTCGAACAGGGGAAGACGATCTGGTTTCAAACCCAGTCAATATCGCATCTTGATCGCCCATGAAAGATAATTGTTTAGTAAGAGCGACAATTCCTGCTTTTAAAGAAGAACCGATAAAAGACGGCAAATAGTCTCCAAGAGAAGAAAAGTAGACACCAGGTTTATAGCTTGGCATAACGTTGCCTAATTTAGTTGATGATTCGTCATTTAAGAAATCTTTAACAAGTTGAATAGGGGCGAAATAAGGCTTTTCTTTTTTATATGCGCTTCTTTCGATTTTTTCGCGAAATAAGAAACCATCCAATGGAGAAGAAGAAAAATAATCAGCGATCTTAATAGGCACTAGCAAAGCCGCATTTCCATTTTTGTTGTCTCGGTCATTATTGCTCATGCCGTTTGTGACTACGCTCTCTAATTCAGTTGAGGAATTCATTACATAGCCTCCGGGACACATGCAAAAAGAATAAATAGCTCTTCCATTATCGAGATGAGTTACACACTTATATGAAGCGGCAGGTAAGCGATTATCCATAGCAAAACCATGATATCTTGTTTGATTTATTGATTTTTGGAGATGTTCGATTCTAACACCGATCGAAAAATCTTTTGGAGCGATGAATAAGCCTCTTTCATAGAGTTTTTTCACGGTTAGATAGGGGCTATGTCCAAAAGCCAAAACCAATGTATCGGTTTCAATAACGTGAAGGTTTCCAGAATTAGAATATATAACTTCCCGAAGCCCTTTAGAATCATAACTAATGTCTTCAAGTTTGCTTTCAAAGAGGATCTCTCCTCCTAAGGAAATTATTTCCTCTCTGAACCCTTTGACGATTTTTCTCAAATAGTCTGATCCAATATGTGGAAGGGAATCGGTCAAAATATCTTTTTTGGCCCCATGTTTCCAAAACTCCTCCAAAACAAATTTGGTCAAAGGACTATTGACGCCGGTGTTCAATTTGCCATCGCTGAAAGTTCCAGCCCCTCCTTCGCCATAGCAGACATTGCTTTCAGGATCCAAAATAGATTCTTCCTGAAGTCTTTTAACATCTAGGCTTCTCCTTTCGATATCTTTCCCTCGTTCGATGATAATCGGTTTCGCCCCACTTCTTGCCAAAATCAAAGAAGCGTACATGCCAGCAGGTCCAAAACCCACGATTACAGGACGGTATTTCAAGGCGGATTTAGGTATCCTGATCGGCAAAGGCTCGATATACGGTTTAATATTACGCCCGTTGATAAAACTAGAGGTTTCGACAATGACGCTATAGACGAAATTAACTTTCCCTTTTCTAGCATCAATTGATTTTTTGATGATTTCATAAGAAAAGCGTTTAGGTTCAAGCCTGGTTTCTTTGGCTACTTTTACCGTCAAAGATTCACTGGTAGACTCAATTGGCAAAGTTATTCCGTTAATGACGAATCTCATAAGCTATCACTCACGATCAAAGCGCTTAATAAGGCCCAAGAAAGATTATAGCCGCCGCATAACCCATCAATATCCAAAACCTCGCCTAAAAAGCTGATGTTCTTTTCATTTTTGCTCATCAAAGAATCGTCTAAATCATTTAAGGACAATCCGCCTATGCTGACTTGGCTATTTTGAAACGAATAAGTATCTTCGTAGGTATATTCCAGCTTATGAAGTTTTTTCTCCAAGGAAGGAATTTCATTGACGCTTCTAATATCGTGACCATACTGCCGGATGATTTCGTTTTTAAGTTTAGAGGTGAAGAAGCTATTCAAAAAGTTTTCACCAAAAACCAAATAAGCCTTATTTAACTCAGCGGATAAGTTCAAGCCAGGAAACAAATCTATGATAAAAGTGTATTTTTTGCCATCGTTGAATCTCTGAATCAAAGAAGACAAATTGAAGATTGCTATTCCTGAAAGCCCATCGCTCTTATAAAGAATTTCCCCTTCTTCCTTACTAATGAGCTTCCCATCCCTCAACAAAGAAACACTGCCTTTGTGCCTTTCGCCAGAAAGATCTCTTAGATGTTTCTTTTCTTTAACGATTATAGGCGCCAAACCCGCTCTCAAAGGAGAAATATGATATCCGTGTTTTTCTAAAATAGGAAAAATAGATCCGTTGCTCCCAAGATTAGGGTTGCTCTTTCCACCTGTGCAAATCAAAAGGTTATCCGCGCAAAAATCACCATTATCAGTACAAATAACTATGTTTTGCGAAGTTTTTTGATAATTTAAAAAATAGGTGTTTAAACGAAATTTAACCCCGAGGCCTTCCAGTTCAGCAATTAAAGAATTTACAAAGGAAGTAGCGCTATAGCTGATAGGGTAGATCAAATCATCGATATTAGTTGTGGCGATTCCAAAATCATGAATTGTGTCTGAAAGCGTTTCAAAAGGGTACCTTTTTAAATATTTATTCAAAACAAATTTATTGTTGAATTTATCGCCAGAAATAGAAGAATTGAGCAAATTGCAATGCCCATTTCCTGTAGCCAAAAGTTTTCTTCCTATTTTTGCTTCTTTTTCAAAAATCGTCACATCATAATTAGGATGTTTTTTCTTAATTAATAAGGCAGCATATAGTCCACTTGCTCCCGCACCAACGATCCCGATCTTTTTCATAACAATAATTTTACGACATTACAAAAATACGACAAGGCTAGTTTGAACGCGGTTTGCCTATATAGTAATACTATATACTTCTAATTTTAGATGTAGTAAAATCAACTTATTATGGCACCTACAGAAGAAATGCAACAATTAGAAACTTTAGACGCAAAAACCCAAAATGAACAAATCGAAAAACCGAAAAAGAAACGAGTTTGGGAAATTGATTTCATTCGTGGCGTTGCCATTTTAGGGATGGTAGTTGATCATGGCATTTGGGATTTGGCCAATCTTCAATCCTTTTTCTCTAATTTTTACAAAGTGAATATTGATTGGGTCAATCAAATGACATTCGTATTGTCTAATTGGTATGCGAATGGCCGCCAATATTTTCATAATTTGGCATTTTTATTCTTCGTTATCACCGGTATATCTTCTACTTTCTCCAAAAACAATTGGAAACATTCATTGAAAATTTTCTTAGCTTCTTTGATTCTATTCGTCTTCACATATGGTATTTACCACATTACATACGCTTTAGATCCTAGTGGTGCCTTTGATTTTAGAATTTGTTTTGGCGTCTTGTATGCTTTATCGGTTGGATGCTTAGTTGTTTCTTTGATCCCAACAATTTGTGTTCAAATTGAAAAACTCATTCAAAACATCAAGGCTAAGTCCGCTGAAAAGAAAAACGAAACCTACGAAAAAAAGGAAATCAAAAGCGCTCCAAAATATGTCAAATGGATTTATTTGGGCTTAGGAATCGCTCTAATCTGTGGCTGGATAATCATCACTTATACCGTCAACTATCCAAGCAAAGGTCTGAAATTCAATAACTTTTCAACCTTTTGGTATTACTTCATTCGCATGAATGATTCCGCCCCATACCTCTCTTTGGTCGGACCTTCAGAAACAACCGATTTTTGGACTAAGATATTTGGGGTCAACTTCGGAGATTGGTGCTTGTCTGCTTTAGGTTTTAAGAGTTTAGGCAGTGATTATTTTAGCCTTATGCCTTGGGTGGGTTGGACCTTAATCGGCGCTTTTCTAGGCAAAACGATTTATGCCAAAAAAGAATCATTGCTTCCTAAATTGGATGGCAAATGGAACAAGCCATTTGCCTATGCTGGAAATAAGAGCCTTTGGATCTACATTTTCCATCAACCGTTTTGGATTATTGTCTTAGCCATCGTATTCTTGCCGATGGGTTACCGTTTCTTCTAATCTGGAGTCATTTATGATCGATACTAGCAAAACGATTTATCAAAATTTTCGGGCGATTTCTTTGATCCGCGGTACGAATGATGCGGTCTATTTCGAAGGAAAGAAAATATCTTACCTAAAGATGCTAGAGCTGACCAATAGGTTTGCCTCATATTATTATTCTTTAGGTTTGACCCAAAATGATTTAATAACGATCGTCGCTCCAAATACGCCAGAATCTATCGCGGCCTTTTTAGGCGCTTCACAAGCTGGGATCAAAGTTCATCTTTTGCACCCTTTGACTAGTCAAGAAAACATCTTAAAGGAATTTGAGGAAAAGAATTCAAAATTGTTGGTCACCGTTTCTTTTTTTATCCGTTTCTATGACAAAATCATCGATAAGAAATTGCCAACCCTTATTTTAGGGCTCACCGATTCCTTGTCGCCAATAAAAAAAGTCGGTTTTGGTCTCTTCAATTACAAAAAATTAGCCCCATATTACAATCACAAAGAACTGCCAAGATATAAAAAGGTCTGCAAAAATAGATCCGACAAAGAAATATCTTATGATTCGACTTCACCACGAATCTTATTGTCTTCTGGTGGCACAACAGGTGCCTCAAAAACGATTGAATTAAACGATTGCTCTTTCTTAAGCACCATCAAAAATGGTCCTTGGATCATTAACTGCACGCCTGAAGAAATGTATTCACAAACCATGTTAGCGGCGCTTCCGATGTTCCATGGTTTTGGATTGTGCATGGGTGTGCTGACTTTATTATTAAGTGGCGGAAAAATCGCTGTATTGCCAACGTTCCACACAAAAAGCGTTATAGCATTATTGAAGAAAAACCGCCTTCAGTTGATGGTCGGCGTTCCAGCCGTTTATGAGGCTTTGCTCAAAAACAAGCACTTCCACGGAAAGCTATTGAAAAATATCCGTGAATGTTTTGTCGGAGGAGACTTCATTTCGCCATCGCTTATCGAGCGTTATAACAAACGTTTGGAAGAAGCTGGCGCTGAAGGAAAATTATTGGAAGGCTATGGCTTGACAGAGACCTGTTCCGTATTGAGCGTAAACCGCCTTATCGACCGAGGAATAAATTCCATTGGTAGGCCACTTCCAAATATCACAGTCAAAATTCTTGATGATGATGGAAACGAGAAGAAAGCAAATGAAGAAGGGGAAATTACCGTTGGTGGTCCAACCATCATGAGTGGCTATTTTGAAAAGGAAGACCCCTTCTACTACATAAATGGCAAGAGATTCATAAGAACGGGTGACATCGGCAAAATAGATGAAAATGGGTTCTTATATTTCATCTCTAGGAAAAAGCGCATGATCAAAAAGAGCGGATTGAACATCTATCCTCTAGCGATTGAGAAATTCACTTCGACATTGCCGTATATCGAGGAATGCGCCTACTTAGGAAAGACAATCAAAGGCAGAGATTACACAGCTTTGTTCGTGCATTTAAAAGAAGGTTACTCCCTAGAGGAAGTCGAAAAAGATATTCGTAAATCTCTAAAAGGAACATTCAACAAATACGAAATACCTGATTTCATCTTCCCTAAAGAAAAATTCACTCATACGAATGTCGGAAAAATTAATTATCTAAGTTTGGATACTGAGTTTACTAATTTCTTAGAAAACAGAGCTAAACAAAAATAAAAATAAAACAGATGAGCAACATAATGCGCATCTGTTTTATTTTTCAGCATTTTATTTTCGTTTCTTTTCTTCCTCAAGAATCGTTTCGACAATAATTTCTTTGATTCTCTTTTTGCTAGCCACAGGGGTTTTGCGCTTATCATAAATCTCAAGCGCACTATAAATTAAATCAGTGGCATTCTTTTTAGTTAACTTATTACCCCAGTTAAATTGGGTTTTGCCATAAACAGTATCCACAGAATCATTCGATGGCGTAATAACTTTTTTAGGTTGGACCACAGTTTCTTCCACTTGAGGTTCAGGCTTAACCTCGGCTTTGGTTGTAATTTTAGAAGGCTCTGTCTCAAGAATTTCTTTTGGAAATTCGATAGCTGGTTTAACTTCAACTGGCTTAGACTCCACGATATCCTCTTTGGCGTCGATATCCGCTTTGGCGTCGGCGATGACAACCTTTTCATCTTTTTCTTTGTTTATAGGGGCGATTTCGGAGAAGGAGACCGGTTCATTAGTGTAATGATCGGCGATGACCTTATCGTTTATGGAAGCACTAGCTTTTTCAACAATCTCACTTGGCTTTGGTTTCTTGAAGATAAATAATTTACGTGTCGTGTAGTTATAAATAAGGGTAATTAAGGTCTTAATGCAGAAGACAATTGCAAAAGCCCAGAACGAAATCGAATCCTTTTTAAACAAATTCATCCAATCGACTTTTTGGAACGGATCAACGGATAGGTTCAACCCCCAAATTTGGTTAACGCCAAAACAGCATAAACATTGAATGCCAATTCCTAAAAGCAATCCGCCGAAAGCAAAGCCGGCATAAGTCCAAAAATATTTAGGAGTATTAAAATTTGTATTTTTATCAACGTCTTGGAAAACCCATTTCCTCGAGAAAAAGAAATTGACGATCATCGAGACGATGAACCCCACCAAAACGCAGATGGCTAAGGATAAATATGACCCATACCCAGTTGTAACGTTTCCATTAATGGTGGTGGACCCTAATTGAGCGATATTGTTGGCAAGGGCAAGGCCTAACAAATATTCGATGACAAAATCGATAATGGTGCAAAGAACACCGATAACCACAAAACGCAGCAATTCTCCTAAACGAGAATTTTTCTTTTTCTTAGAAGCTTCAATAGTTTTATTTTCCATAACTTTCATAGTTTATCATTCTTTCTACGAAAGAAAATATGAAAACTTTAATAATTCACCGAAAAGAGAATATAATTCAAACATGCAGAAAAAAGGCACGGTTGTTTTAAACGCTTATATCGCTTACCCAGGATTAGCAAACCTCGCAAATCGTTTAAAAGATGAATTTCAAAAATTTAGTGTTGATATTCAAATTATAAATAATTCAGAAATCCTTGCATTTCTTGAAGGGAATGGAAACTTTTCAGATTTATCGTTAAAGACTGATTTTGTGGTTTATTTAGACAAAGACCCATATATTGCGGAGATTTTAGAGAAAAAAGGTTTAAGACTTTTCAATAAAGCGGAAAGCATCCGTCGTTGCGATGACAAAATGCTCACTTACCTTACCTTAGCTAATAACGGCATCGCTATGCCAAAGACCATCACAGCTCCTTTATGCTATGCAAACAAAGACAATGATGCCTTTGTTTTGAACTTGGAAAAAACATTGCAATTCCCTATGATCAGTAAATTGAATTTCGGTTCGCAAGGGAAAGGCGTGGCCTTAGTAAGAAATCACGAAGAGTTGATTAAAAGGGAGAAAGAAATAGCTTACTTCCCTCGCCTATATCAAGAACAAATAGCTTCTTCTTTCGGAGTTGATTATAGATTGATTGTCATCGGAGGGAAATGTTTTGCCTCAATGAAAAGAGAAAATCACTCTGGAGATTTCAGAAGCAATATTGCCTTAGGAGGCAGGGGAGAAAGCGTTGAATTGCCGTCTTCATTTTACAAACTCGCTGAAAAAGCTGCAAAATTGCTTAATTTGGACTACTGCGGAGTCGATCTATTAATGGGAGAAAACAATTCGCCGATATTATGCGAGGTGAATAGCAATGCCTTTATTGACGGGATTGAAAAGGCAACAAATAAAAATGTGGCCGGAGCCTATGCCAACCACATAATTAAGACTATTTATTGACTTTTTCTTCCCCGTAAAGAATTTTTGCCCTTTCATAGCAAGCCCATTCGATAATCTTTTTATCGCTATCGTGGCTTGCCACTCTTATGGCATCATTAGGTTCTAACCAATAGATTTGTTCGACTTCTTCTTTTTGAGGGATTGTTTCCTTGCTATTAACTTCCGCAATAAAGAATTTGACTTCTTTGGCAACTCCTTCTTTTGGCGAATAATAAACGGAGCGAGTTTCACTATCCATCAAAGATGCCTCAAGACCGGTTTCTTCTTTGATTTCTCTTAGAGCCGTCGCTTTATCATCTATATCATTTTTTTCAACATGACCTTTTGGGATGCTGTAATGTCCTTGTTTCATGTGTTCGATCAGGATTTCATTATCCTTGAAAACAACCGCCCCACAGCTTTTTTCTTGTTTCCCTAAAATATTGTGCAGAAGGTTTATTTCGTCTTCGCTTAAGAATATCCATTCAAAATAATCGTCTATATCCGCCCACTTTTCCAAGAAAGCCTTATAAAAATCCAAGAAAAAAAACTGGTTTGGAATCAAAGGAAATTTCGGAAAATCTTCGTTTTTCATTAACTCTTTTGTATCATCGGCGAGCAAAGCAAAAGATTCCATGTGATTTTCGTTAACATCAAGAATATCCACGCCATTAGCAAGAAGCAGCATCGCAACAAAAACTCCGGTTCTATCCTTACCAGCCGCGCAATGAATAAGCAAGGGCTTCGGAGAATTAATAATCGCTAAGAAAATATTTCTAGCCTGACGCGGGTCAGAAAGCATTTCAATATAGCTATCGATGCCGTCTTCGTAATCAGTTGGGATTCGTCCATTACCATTGACTGAGAGTTCAATGACTTTGAAACGAGAGTCTTTTTTGAATTTGTCTTCCTTAGTCGAAGGATTGCTTTGATCCCTTAAATCAATGATTGTCTTAATTCCCAAAGAGGCGACTTTTTCAACATCAGACTCGCTCGCTTCGCTTAAAGATGCGCTCCGATAAATTACCCCATATTGCGTATGGCCATAAGGAGTCTCATATCCCCCTAAATCGCGAAAATTTTTTATTCCTTCAAAATGATAATTTCTGATCATGGTTAATCCTCGAGATGAATTATACGAATTTTGATTGCTTTTCATACAAAAAAATCGTCGTGAGCACGACGATTAATTTAAATATTTATATGTTTTCGGAAGTTTCCTTTGCGGCGTTAAGTTTCTTTAGCTCATCGCGTATTTCCATTAAAACATCGATATTCGGATTGGCTTCTATGACAGGAGCTACAGTTGTAACAGGTTCGGCAGTTGGAGCTTCTTCGAGGGCAGTTTCCTTATGTTTGCTTCTTTCGATGTCCTCCAACGCTTTCTCGGTCAGTTTTTTGGTTCTTGCCCCAGAGGCACGGACAACTCTAACGATAACGTATAAAGTAAAGCCAACAATGACAAAGGAAATAACGGCATTGATGAAGGTTCCCCAATCAATAACGGCGCTTCCATTGTAGAAGTAAGTAGTGCCATGCAAGGTGTATTTGCTAAGAATTGTCGCCTTGACCGACTCAATAAGATTTGGGTTATCGGCAATAACATCAGCGCCATAATCGGCAATGGCTTGGGCTTTCGCTAAAGACTGCAAATCAGCAGCAGAGAATTTTTGAGATAACCCGATGGCGGTATTCATGCCGACTTGAGTGCTATTGACGGCTGGAAGAACAGTAACCAAACCTTTTAAGCCACCAGGGACAGCCCAAGTGCAGACGCTAAGCAAGATATTGACTAACGCGGTGACAATTGCGTTAAATGCGCCGCCGATGACAACGCCAACGGCAAGATCAAGAACGTTCCCACGAAGCATAAAAGCTTTGAATTCTTTCCAGAAATTGTTATGGCCTTCAATGAATTTTTGTTTTTTTGTTTTTTCCATATTAATATGAACTCCTGAATTCACACTACAAATATACTCTTCTGGTATATCAAATAGAACGGAATCGCTTAACATTGTTAGAATTTTGTCCATTTTGTTTGCCAAAAATTATTTTTCTAGGTTGCATCAAACAACTTTTATTTTTATTTGTACAGTGTATATTTTCATCGTCTTAAATCTTGACTTTGAAATTAAAAAAAAGCGGTCAAATTTTGCTAGGTTTTTTCAAAAATGCCCTCTTAAAATTATCGATTTTTTTCGGTAAAAATTTACATCTTTTTTTCTCTCTTTTTTCATAATTGAAATCTTCTTTCTAGATGCTAAGATAACGCCGCAAACTTAGTAAGCATATTTGAAGAAAATGTTTATTAACGTCTTAAAATATCATTCGCAGAGGAATCCGATTAAAAACGATTTCCAATGTTTAATGACCAAAAAACTCATCATCATAAATGGAGGTTTAAGATTATGTTACGAGTTAAAAAGAGGGATAACTCAATCGTCGATTTCGACATCAAGAAAATCGAAGCAGCGATGCAAAGCGCTTTTGATCAGGAGCACATCGTCATCACACCAGACGTTTTGGAATTATTAGCCTTGCGCGTCACCGCAGATTTCTCAAAGAAGGTGCAGGACCAAATCGTTGCCGTCGAAGACATTCAAGACAGCGTGGAAACCGTTTTGATTCAGGCTCAATACGTGGAAGTAGCTCGTTCCTATATGGATTATAGAAACAAGCATGCTCAAATGCGCGAAATAAAGAAAACCGAATTAAATTACGCTTCTGTCGTCGACAGCTATCTTCATTTAAATGACTGGCGCGTCAAAGAAAACAGTACGGTCACTTATTCCGTCGGCGGACTTATCTTATCCAATAGCGGGGCTGTTACCGCCAACTATTGGTTAAGCCAAGTTTACGACAAAGAAATCTCTGACGCTCACCGCAACGCGGATATTCACATCCATGATTTAAGCATGCTCACCGGTTATTGCGCTGGTTGGTCATTAAAACAGTTGATTCAGCAAGGTTTAGGCGGTGTCCCCGGTAAAATCACCAGCACTCCCGCTCGCCATTTAATGACTCTTTGCAACCAAATGGTCAATTTCTTAGGTATTATGCAAAACGAATGGGCTGGCGCTCAGGCTTTCTCAAGTTTCGACACTTATTTGGCCCCATTTGTCAAAATCGACAATTTAAGCTACAAGCAAGTCAAACAATGCATCCAAAGCTTTATATATGGCGTTAATACCCCGTCTAGATGGGGAACTCAAGCTCCATTCACCAATGTCACTTTGGATTGGACCGTCCCAGAAGATATGGCTAATTTGCCAGCTTTAGTCGGTGGCAAAGAAATGGATTTCACCTATGCCGATTGCAAAGAAGAAATGGCCATGATCAACAAAGCCTTCATCGAAGTCATGATTGAAGGCGACGCGAATGGACGCGGATTCCAATATCCAATTCCAACCTATTCCATCACAAAAGATTTCGATTGGAGCGACACGGAAAACAACCGCCTCTTATTTACGATGACCGCAAAATACGGGACCCCTTATTTCTCCAACTACATCAATTCTGACATGAAACCAAGTGATGTCCGCTCAATGTGCTGCCGCTTGCGCTTGGATTTACGTGAATTGAGAAAGAAATCCGGTGGTTTCTTCGGTTCTGGCGAATCCACTGGCAGCATCGGAGTCGTTACATTAAATATGCCTCGCATTGCTTATTTAAGCACCGATATCAATGATTTCTATTCCCGCTTAGACCATATGATGGACATTTCCGCAAGGTCATTAGATATCAAGCGTAAAACCGTTTCTGCGCTTCTTGACGCAGGATTGTATCCATATACCAAGCACTATTTGGGAACATTCAAGAACCACTTCTCCACGATTGGATTAGTCGGAATGAATGAAGCTTGCTTGAACGCTCGCTGGTTGAAAAAAGATTTGACTAACAAAGAAGCCCAAGATTTCACTGTGAACGTCTTAAATCACATGAGAAACCGCTTAAGCGACTATCAAGAGAAATATGGAGATTTATTCAACTTAGAAGCCACTCCAGCCGAGTCCACAGCCTATCGTTTAGCCAAACACGATAAAGAAAGATATCCTGATATCGTTACTGCTGGCAAAAATGGCGAAACCCCTTACTATACTAATTCTTCCCATCTTCCAGTCGGATTTACCAATGACATCTTCGAAGCCTTGGATATCGAAGACAAGTTCCAAACTTTGTATACATCTGGAACGGTCTTCCATGCTTTCTTAGGGCAAAGACTCCCGAATTACGAAAGTTGTATGAAACTTGTTCGCAAGATCGCAGAAAATTACAAGCTTCCTTATTACACAATGTCGCCAACTTATTCGGTTTGCGAAGATCATGGGTATTTGTCTGGCGAGGTTTGGAAATGCCCAATATGTGGAAAAGAAACGGAAGTCTATAGCCGTATCACCGGTTACTACCGCCCAGTCAAAAACTGGAATGCTGGCAAGAGCCAAGAATTCAAAGATCGAAAAACCTACGAGCCAGAAACAAGCGTTCTCCATGACCATGAATATTGCGATTGCAATGAATGCCACAATGAGAATGTCGTGGCTAAGCCAACTTCTTTGCTCTTATTCACATCGCCAACCTGCCCAAACTGCAAAATGGCAAAAATGATGTTAGACAAAGAAGGCATTGAGTACCAAAACATCGACGCTCAAACAAACAAAGACATCGCTTTGGCTTACGGAATTGCCAAAGCCCCAACCTTAATCGTTCCAAATGGCAATAGCTATGACGTGTATGATAACGCTTCCCTCATTCGCGGATATATTGCTACTTTAAAGGGTCAAAATAATGCCTGATATTGTCATTATCGGGGGAGGACCTGCTGCATTGACAGCAGGCCTTTATGCCTTAAGAGCTGGTCGAAGCGTGACCTTGCTTGAAAAAGAGGCAATCGGTGGCCAAATCGCAGATTCTCCACGGGTCGAGAACTTTCCGAGCATCGCTTCCATCAGCGGTTTGGAATTAAGCAACAACATGTTCGAAAATTATACCCGTTTAGGCGGAAATCTAGAACTTGATGAAGCGTTATCAATCGAAAAAAGCAGAGATGGATTCGTTATTCATGGTACATATGCCGATTATGAAGGTAAATCTGTCATTATCGCAAGCGGAGTCAAACACCGCCACTTAAATATTCCAAACGAAGATAAATATATCGGGCATGGAATCTCTTATTGCGCAGTCTGCGATGGCCAATTCTATGAAGGAAAAGACGTTACGGTCATCGGTGACGCCAATAGCGCTCTTCAATACGCTTTAATGCTTACCAAGATGTGCAAGCACGTAAATATAGTCACGCTATTCGATAAATTCTTCGCTGATGATGTTTTGGTGAAAGCTTTGTTCGAAGCAAACAATGTCACAATTTACCACAATCTTAATTCAGTTGAGTTTAGAGGCGATGACAAAAAGATGACATCGGTCCTCTTCAAAGACACGAAAACAAACCAAGAAAAAGAAATCGTCACGGATGGCGTATTCGTCGCCATTGGTCAAGTTCCAGACAATGATAGATTTTCTAACTTGGTTGAATTAGATCATGGCTTCATTGTCGTGGATGAAGACAAAGCCACGAAAACCCCGGGTTTATTTGCCGCGGGTGATTGCACCAAAAAGAATATTCGCCAAGTAACCACTGCTTGCGGAGACGGCGCAATTGCGGCTTTATCTGCTAATAAATATCTTTATAAATAGCGCACAAAATGCGCTATTTTTTATTTATATCCCCGCAATTCTACATTAGAAACATAATTTTTTAAGATTTCCCTAAATGAAACAGCTTTTTCCTTGCTGACCTCATGGAATCCTCTATGAATGCAGTTTTCGCTATCAATATAGTGTTGCAAATATAGCCGCTTAGCGCCTTGGAGCATTTCGCCGATTCTTACCATATCGTTTTCAGTATGAAATTCATCAATTAAAGTAGTCCGAAATTCATAATCGACATTCCCTTTAAGCAAAAATGAAATAGATTCTTCAATCTTGGAAGTGTCCATCATAGGTGACCCAGAAGTCACACCATATTTCCCTAATGAATTTTTAATATCCATGGCAATGTAATCGACTAGTCCAAAATAAACAATGTCTTTTAACACTTTTGGATTAGTGCCATTGCTATCCAATTTAATCTTATACCCTCTCTCTTTTATATCTCTCATCTTGTCAACTAAATCAGGCATTAAAGTAGGCTCACCGCCGGTTATTACGACGGCATCCAAAATACTTTTACGTTTGTCTAAGTATTCTAAGATGGTATCCCAAGGAACCTTCTCACCTTCACTAGGGTGCAAAACCAAAAGGCTATTGTGGCAAAAGGGGCAACGCAAATTGCAGCCTCCGGAAAACAAGGTTGTCGTCACGTTGTTATCAAAATCCACCAAAGATAGTTTTTCCCAGCCATTAAAATCCATAAAAATATTTTATTCGTACGCGCAAAAAGTTGCAAAGAAAGAAACAGAAAGCAATAATATATTGCTTAGAACTTGGAGGTTCTTAAAAATGTTAGTTAATGCTACAAGGATGTTGCAACAAGCCCGCGATGGCCACTATGCCGTCGGACATTTCAACATCAACAATCTTGAATGGACAAAAGCCGTCCTTCTCACCGCTGAAAAGCTCAAATCACCAGTTATCCTCGGTGTCAGCTGCGGCGCTGCAAAATATATGGGCGGATTCAAAGTCGTCGCCGCAATGGTCAAAGCCTTAGACGAGAACTTAGGAATTACCGTTCCAGTCGCTCTTCATTTAGACCATGGCACTTATGATGCAGCCAAAGCTTGCGTTGAAGCCGGATTTACTTCCATCATGTTTGACGGTTCGTCTCTTCCGTTCGATGAAAACATCGCCAAAACTAAAGAATTGGTCGCTCTTGCCCATGACAAAGGCTTATCAATCGAAGCTGAAGTCGGTGCGATTGGCGGGACCGAAGATGGTGTGACCGCCGATGGCGAAGTCGCCGATCCAAAAGAATGCAAATTGATTACTAGCTTAGGCATCGATTTCTTAGCCGCCGGTATCGGTAACATTCATGGTATCTATCCAGAAAACTGGACTGGTCTCCACTTCGATGCGCTTGCCAAAATTAATGAAGCTACTGGTGGCATTCCACTCGTCTTGCATGGTGGCACAGGCATCCCGGATGAACAAATCGTCCATGCCATTCATGATGGTGTTTCCAAAATCAACGTCAATACCGATTGCCAATTAGTCTTCGCGGAAGCGACAATCAAATACTGCGCCGCTGGAAAAGCCGATCCAACTTCTGCTAACGCCGAAAAAGGCTATGACCCACGCAAACTCTTAAAGCCAGGTTACCAAGCCATTTGTGACAAAGTCGAAGAGAAGATGAAACTCTTTGGTTCTGTTGGCAAAGCTGCTTAATTAGAATAACCAATACCAAAAGCAGGAATCAAATTCCTGCTTTTTTATTCAATATCCTTTTAAAACTAGTCTATTCTTTACTATTTCAAATATTTGTCTCTGATTTTTGCAATTGTTTCAGGGGCAAGATTTACCTCATTTAGCAAATATTCTTCAAAGCCACCGGCTTTTTTAATTTCATTTAAAGCGGCATCAATCCAAACCTTGTGTACGCCCATTAAGGTAATCAAAGAAGAATACATTGGATCTTCAGGGGATAGATGCGCGACTTCATCCAAATGTTTTTTCCTATCAGCGATCTTTTTTGCAAAATAAACATTTGTAGCTAAATAATCATCAATTATATCGTCTTCGCTAACGCCTAACACCCCTAAGTATAAAGCGGTTAGGATGCCAGTTCTGTCTTTCCCTTCATGACAATGAAATAACGTAGCGCCAGAGGAGTCGGCAAGTAATTCGAAGAAACGCTTAAAACTCTCCTTTGGCTTTTTGCCATGCATTCTTCCTATGTAGTTTAATTCCATCCCTTTAATAGAATCACCATCTTTGTCCCAATGGAACAAAAATTCCACATTGGAATTCATCCTTTTATCAAGAAGGTCATACTTTTTATGAGGATAGGCCTCTCTATCAAACTTCTCGTCCTGAGCAGGCATGCAATAATAAGTAACACCTTCGATCTTTTTATCAGGGAAAGTGGAAATCTCTTTTTCGCTTCTTAGGTCCACTACATATTTTAAGCCAAACTCATCCTTCAAGCGTCTGGCGTCATCATCATCAATCAAGTCTAAGGAATCACTTCTGAAAACCATTCTCGGAACAGTTACTTTTTCTTCAATTCCTTTGAAACCGCCTAAATCACGGCAATTTGATAAACCATTAAACTTAATTTTTTCGCTTTTCATGGGGCTATTGTAATACCCGCTTCAAATTTACACAAAGCGTTCTTATTGAAATATACCCCCAGAGGGTATATGTTATCCAGGGTTGGAGAACTTTATGAAAGAAATATGCAGTTGTCGGAAAAGGAGTTCGGAAAGAGATAACGAGGAACTCAAAAGTTTGCAAAACAGACTAAAACGATTAATCGGTCAGCTTAATGGAGTTTCGAAAATGCTAGACGAGAACCGTTACTGTGGGGACATTCTTATACAGGTAGCCGCTATCGAAAGTGCCTTGCAAGAAGTAGGATATTCTATTTTGAAAACTCATATGAAAACCTGTGTCAAAGATGAAATTCTTGAAGGAAAGGAAAATGCTATGGATGAGGCTTTTACCCTCATCAAGCATTTAAAATAATCATGCTTATCGAAAACGAAAAATATAATGTTTCAGGCATGAGCTGTGCCTCTTGCCTCGCTCATATAACTAAAGCGGTTTCCAAAATCGAAGGTGTTAAGGACGTTTCTGTGAATCTTCTTACTAACTCAATGGTCGTAACTTACGAAGAACCTGCTAATAGTCAAAAGATAGTGAAAGCCGTTTCTGACGCAGGTTATGCTGCTTCTTTAAAAGAAAAAGAAAAAGCAGCTACGGTATCTGATGATCGCTTTGCTGATAAAGAAACGCCAAAATTAATCAAAAGGCTAATAGCTTCCTTGATTCTATTAGTTCCTCTCTTTTATATCGGAATGGGATATATGCTTTCATGGCCTTTAGGCGGTTTTGGAAAAAATCCATTCTATGTCGCCTTGACCGAGATGCTTTTGGCATTGGTGATAATGCTTATCAATAACAAGATCTTCATAAATGGCTTCAAGGCTTTAATCAAAGGCAGACCAAACATGGATTCTTTAGTCATGCTTGGATCAAGCATTTCATGGATTTATAGCGTAGCAATCATCTTTATAATGGGCGCAAAAGCCATGTCGATGGATATGGATGGCTTAATGAAAATTTCAATGAATATCTCTTTTGAGACCGCCGGAATGGTACCAGCTCTAATCACAATCGGAAAAACTTTAGAGTCCTTTTCCAAAGGAAAGACCACTTCTGCTTTAAAAGGATTACTAGATCTAGCGCCAAAGGAAGCTCATTTATTGATAAACGGCAAAGAAGTCACAATCCTAGCTTCAAATGTTAACGCCAATGACACTTTCATCGTCAAACCAGGCGAATCTTTCCCAGTCGATGGTGTGGTCATTAAAGGAGAAAGCGCGGTCGATGAATCGCCATTGACTGGAGAATCGTTACCTATCGATAAAAAAGAAGGAGATAAAGTCTCCTCTGCCACGATCAATCAGAATGGCGTTCTAATTTGCAAAGCCACTAATGTCGGTGGAGAAACAACTTTAAACCAAATCATAAAAATGGTGGAGAATGCCGCTTCAACGAAAACAAAAATATCCGAAGTCGCAGACAAAGTTGCGGGAATCTTTGTTCCTATGGTCCTTTCCATATCTTTAATTGTGTTTGCCTTTTGGATGCTATTAGGAGCAAACTTCGTCGCCTCCTTAGGAAATGAAAGCCTTCTTACCTATAGCTTAGAAAGAGCCATTTCAATTTTGGTCATCTCTTGCCCCTGCGCCTTAGGATTAGCTACGCCAGTGGCAATAATGGTAGGGAGCGGTTTAGCGGCAAAGCACAATATTCTATTCAAAAACGCCTCGAGTTTAGAAAACACTGGAAAAATAGATTTTGTGGTATTGGACAAAACCGGAACAATCACGGTAGGCAAACCGAAAGTGACGAATGTCAAAGCAATCAATAAGAACGAAAAGGAACTATTGGAAATTGCCTTAAGTCTAGAATTAAATTCTTCGCACCCTTTAGCGAAAGCAATCGTAAATTACGCTAATAATAGAAAAATCAATGCAATACCCACTTCGAATTTT
The DNA here is from genome assembly GCA_963593015.1 of bacterium. Classification (GTDB taxonomy): domain Bacteria; phylum Bacillota_I; class Bacilli_A; order RFN20; family CAG-826; genus UBA4951. Next base: position 31,103 of record CAVAYV010000037.1, read on the forward strand.
GAAAACCTTCCTGGGAATGGAATAAAAGCAGATATTGGCGGCGCTACTTATTTAGGCGGTTCTTATCTCTATTTTCAAAAGTTAGGCATTGACACATCTTTGGTCGAAAAGGAGGCATCAAAATTATCAAATGATGGGAAAACCCCATTGCTATTCGCCAAAAATAATCAATTGATAGGGATAATTTATGTCTCCGACACCTTAAAAGATGACTCCTTAAAAGCGATTAATAATTTTAAAAAGATGGGAATTACGCCAATAATGCTGACTGGTGATAATGAAAAAACGGCAAAAATAATCGCTTCTTCAGTCGGAATAGATTACCTCAAGGCTTCTTGCTTGCCTATCGATAAGCAAAACCTGATTAAAGAACTTAAAAAATATGGGAAGGTCGCCATGGTAGGTGATGGTATCAATGATGCTGTAGCTTTAAATGAGGCGGACATTGGCATAGCAATCGGGGCAGGAAGTGATATTGCCATCGATTCAGCTGATGTAGTTTTGATGAAATCTAGCCTATTAGACGCCGTGAAAGCAGTTAACATTTCGAAAAAAACATACAAAAACATACTAGAGAATTTGTTCTGGGCCTTTATCTATAACCTTATAATGATACCGATTGCCTCTGGAGCCTTTTCTTCTTTGGGATTAACCAAACTAAGACCTTGGATGGGCGCGGCGGCAATGTCTTTATCAAGCGTTTGCGTGGTGTTAAACGCCTTACGTTTGAATTTATACAATCCAAGCAAAATAGCAAAAAGAAGAAAAAAAGAAATCTTGCCGAAGGAATTGTTTGAAAATAGAAAGGAGGAGAATATGGAAAAGACAATCTATGTAGAGGGAATGATGTGCGAACATTGTGTAAGACACGTTAAAGATTCCTTAGAAAAAATCGATGGCGTGTCCTTTGCTAACGTTTCTTTGAAAGAAAAGAAAGCTGTAGTCACTCTATCTAAAGATGTTAGTGATGAGATCTTAAAGAGAGCCATCGCTGATGCCGGATACGAAGCCAAATAAGAAGCGTATGAAAATTACGCTTTTCTTTTTTTACTAAAAGAAACGTATTTGCTTTATAATCTAAATAAAGAGAAACCATGAAATACAAATTATTCACCAAAAACGGTTTGGAGAATGACGTTTTGACGAAAGCAATCAAAGACGCCATCGAAAAAGAGCCGCGTCTAATCCCTGATAGCGATCCAGAGATTGCTATCATAGTCGGCGGAGACGGCACTTTTTTAGCGGCCGTTCAGGAATTATTCCCGAAAAACAAAAATATAAAATTCTTGTGTTTCAACGGAGGGACAATCGGTTTCTATAACGATTTCACAATCGATGACGTAGGAGATATTTCTAAGATCATCTTCGAAAACAAATATAACCTTGGATATATCGATGCCTTGGAAGTGACAGTAGGCAATGAGCATTATTTCGCCTTGAATGAATTCAATATCACGGGGTTGAACAAAAACATAGATTACGATATTTATTTAGATTCTGATTATCTTCAACATTTTTTCGGAGCCGGAATTATCGTTTCAACTCCAAATGGCTCCCCAGCTTACAATCGTAGCCTAGGCGGTGCAATCATTGATCAAAGCCTTCACTTAATGGAATTGACGGAAGTCGCAGGAATCCACTCCAAAGCTTATAAATCCCTCGGTAACCCTCTTGTTGTAAGTGAAAACCGCTCTTTCACTTTTAAAGCCAATTCAATCAGGGTCGGTTATTTATACGCCGATGGCATAAAAACCACAAATCTTCCTTTGAATGAATTCAAAATCAGATATTCTAAAAACAAAGTTCTATCATACATAAAAAAAGATGATTACTTCGTGAATCGTCTTCATAAAAGCATAGATTTATAAGGAGAAAATATGTACAAAATCATCAAAAAAAGAATTTTAAATCCCACGATAACTGAAATGGATATTTATGCCCCAGAAGTAGCCAAAAAGGCCGAACCTGGAGAATTCATAATATTAAGAGTCGATGAAAATGGCGAACGTATACCTTTAACCATCGCTGGTCAAAATAAAAGTGAAGGCAGCGTCAAAATCATTTTCCAAGTTGTCGGAGCCACAACAGCCATCCTAAATCAAAAAAACGAAGGGGATTTTATCGAAGATTTCGTAGGGCCATTAGGAAATCCAACAAAATTAGATGGTCTTAAAAAAGTCGCGATTGTCGGCGGAGGAGCTGGAAGCGCAATCGCTTTGCCTATCGCTAAAAAACTGAACGAATTAGGGGCAATTGTCCATACGATCATTGGCTTTAGAAACAAAGATTTAGTCATATTGGAAAATGAGTTCGAAGCCTGTTCGAATGTTCTCAAAATCATGACCGATGACGGAAGCTATGGAGAAAAAGGCTTAGTCACAAATGCTTTGGAAAATTTGATAAAAGAAGGCAATCAATATGACGAAGTAATTGCCATAGGACCACTCGTCATGATGAAATTCGTTTCATCATTAACTAAAAGTTACGGCATCAAAACAGTCGTTTCAATGAACCCAATCATGATCGATGGCACCGGGATGTGCGGAGGATGCCGATTAAGCGTTGATGGAAAGATGAAATTCGCCTGCGTCGATGGTCCTGATTTCGACGGCCACTTAGTGGATTTTGATGAAGCCATAAAGAGAAATGGCATTTATAAAGAATGGGAAAGACACAAGTACGAAGAGACTTGTAACCTTTTAAGGAAAGGAGAAAAATAACATGGCCTTCAATCCAAGCAAAAGCAAAAACGAAATGCCGGTTCAAGATGCGAACCTTAGAGCTACGAATTTTAACGAAGTCGCTAAAGGATATACAAATGAATTAGCCTTAAATGAGGCTGATAGGTGCTTAAACTGCAAAAATCCACAATGTGTGAAAGGCTGCCCAGTTCATATCAATATCCCCGCTTTCATCGCCAAAATAAGAGAAGGCAAATTAAAGGAAGCAAATGACATCCTTCTAGAGTCTTCTTCTTTGTCAAGCATTTGCGGAAGAGTATGCCCGCAAGAAAACCAGTGCGAAAAATATTGTATAAGGGCCTCTAACCCAAAAATTCCTTGCGAACCTGTCGCAATAGGGAGATTAGAGAGATACGTTGCGGATTACGCCAGGGAAAATGATTTGGTCAACATTGAAAAGAGAAAATCTAATGGCCATAAAGTCGCAATCGTTGGGTCAGGCCCAACTGGATTAGCCGCTGCATCTGACTTGGCTAAAAAGGGTTACGAGGTAACGGTATTCGAAGCTTTGCATCTTGCAGGTGGGGTCTTAAGCTATGGAATCCCGGAGTTCCGTCTCCCTAAGGATTTAGTTCAAAAAGAGATCGACAATCTTATTAAAATGGGCGTGGAAATAAAAACCAATACTGTAATTGGCAAAACTTTTTCAGTTGATGAACTGCTTGAAAACGGTTTTGAAGCCATCTATATCGGAACTGGCGCTGGTTTGCCTCGCTTCATGGGGATCAGCGGCGAAAACTACAAGGGAGTTTATAGCGCGAATGAATTCTTGACTCGTATTAATTTAATGAAAGCCTATGTAGATAATAGCGATACCCCGATAATCAAAGGGAAAGAAGTCGCTGTTATCGGTGGAGGCAACGTGGCCATGGATGCGGCTAGATCCGCAAAAAGACTAGGGGCGGATAAAGTCTACATCGTCTATAGACGCGGAATCGAAGAACTCCCAGCCCGTAAAGAAGAAGTCGAACACGCAAAAGAAGAGGGGATCGACTTCAGATTATTAGTTAATCCCGTTGAGATTTTAGGAAATGAGAATTTTTCCGTCTCATCATTAAAATGCGTGAAAATGGAATTAGGGGAAGCTGATGCTTCAGGAAGACGAAAGCCGATTGCTATTGAGGGCAGTGAATTTGAATTGCCCATCGATGTCGTCATTGAAGCGATCGGCACTTCTCCTAACCCCTTAATTAAAAACACGACGGCGAATCTTGAAACAAATAGCCATGGTTGCATTGTAACCAAAGACGAATCAGGCAAAACCAGTAAAGAAAAGGTTTATGCCGGAGGCGATGCCGTCACCGGAGCCGCCACCGTGATTCTAGCGATGGGGGCTGGAAAGTCAGCGGCAAAAGCCATTGATGAATATATCCAAAACAATCAAAAATAAGGTGTCAATGAACGACACCTTTTCTTAATCTAAAAAAGATTATGAATAAAAATGAACATTTACATTGTGCAATTATCCTCGGAAATTGCCAATATTTTCATTAAATTATAACTAGATAAGAAAAAATACCAATTTACTTATATATTTTTTTGTTCTAAGATTTTGTCAATACCAAAATAGTTTAAGCATTTGAAAGGAGGTTTTTTACTAACTTATGCTATTTTAAAATTCTTGCAGAAAGAAAGGAAAAATATGAAAACTTATTGGCAAGAGCATAAGAAAAACATATTGTGGCTATTAATAGGAATAGTCGTTATCCTCGTTACTAGCTTTTCACAATTTTTAGTGCAAACAGGCGGTTGTTATGTTCGCGTGACCGATTTAAGAGATGCAACAAACAAAGGGACAATCAGCCTCAACTATAAAGAATCCGCAACTGATGTAGATTCCAAAGTCGGAGAATTTACAATCGAAGGAGAAGTAAAATCAGGTATTTTATTCGTTCCAAAAGATGCCTCGAAAGAAAATAAAAAACCAGGTATCGTCTTAACTCATGGCTATCTTAACAACCGCGAGCTCCAGCTTCCCAATGCTATCGAATTAGCCAGAAGAGGCTTTGTCGTTTTGACCGTCGACCGCGAAGGGCATGGCAATTACAACAACGAAGATAATGCCAATGCCTTAATGGCGACCAAAGGATTATATGAATCGGCAAAATATCTCTATAATCTTGAGTATGTTGATCAAAGCAAAATCGGCATTTCCGGGCATTCTATGGGTGGTTATACAACCGCTGCCGCTTTGGTTACCGATATGAGTAGCCAGACTTTAACTTTGGATAGAAAAAAAGTCATCGCCGATGGCTACCACATCATCAAAGCCGGCTTAATGCAAGGCTGGAGTTCTTTTATGGGTGCTGCATCCGATGTTTCTGTCGGTTTATTAAAAGCCACTGATGATGAATTCTTTTTCACAGGAACCGATTTAAATGGCAACAAGACCATTTCTAGAGAATTCCTTCATAGCACAAACGCCGCAAACTTCGTCAAGATGTCGACAGAAGGATTAAGCGAAATCAATGTCACCAATTCCGCTCGTTACGTCAATGGCAAAATCGTAGAAAAAGTCGACGGTCAAGCTGTCGGAGAACCATTCCGCGTTATTTATGAGTCAGATGAAATTCATCCGTTGAACCATTGGTCTATTTCTAGCACATCGCACGTATTGGACTTCTTCTATGGTGCTTTTGGCACTCCTACTGGAAATTCTTACGTTTCAGAGGGAACTCAAATTTGGTGGGTCAAAGAGGGCTTCTCCTTCATCGGGATGCTTGCCTTATTGTCAATGATCATCCCGGGCGTCGCCCTACTTCTTACAATCCCATTCTTCTCCTCATTAACTAAAAAGCGTCTAGTCACGTCCAATCCCGATGGTTCTATCAAGATGGAATACGTCGCAGTGACCGATGAATCGATTGAAAAAGAAAAGAAACCATTAAACACTTGGTGGAAGCATCTCTTTTATTGGCTCCCAGCAATCGCTTGCACGCTTTTTGCAGGATTCACCATTAGAAAATTCTGCACTGAATGGGGCGATGCTTGGTTCCCAAATACCCAATTATATCCTCAGGACACTACTAACTGGGTCTCGCTTTGGGCCGCCAGTTGTGGAATCTTCGCAATTTTAGTCCTCATCCTAACCTACACTATCAAGTACGCGATAAATAAATACCGCGTTAGCAAAGGCATTGAAGAGATTGAGAACGATAATCCATTCGCCGTCGCTAAAGTCTCTACTTTCGGCAATGCTTTAAAAACCATTCTTCTAGCCGCTTTAGTGGTCTTCGCTCTTTACTTAATTGTCTTCTTGAATTGGAAGATTTGGACTGTCGATTTCCGCTTATGGACTCTTGTCATTAAGACATTTGACGTTCCGACAATGTTACCGACAATCTGCCGTTATCTCTTATTCTTTGGAATCTATTATGTGTTATCCGGCATTGCCAATCAAACATACCGTGTATCAAATATCCCAGAGTGGGCGACGATTGCGATAAATAGTTTCTTCAATATCTTTGGTTTGCTTCTAGTGATACTCATTCAATACGGAACATTCAAATCAAGCGGTGTCTTATGGCAAAGCGATATGGCATTGGGCTATATTGTCTTATTCCCAACCGTTGCTGTCTTAGTCTTTGCCACTATAATTTCTCGAGTCTTATACAAAAAAACGGGCAATATTTGGCTAGGCTCATTGATTAACGCTATTCTGTTCACCATCATCACAGTCTCTAATACAGCGGCAAGCTTCGCTTACGTGTTAGGCTAACAAAAAAAGAAGTCAGCATTACGAAATATGCTGACTTTTATATTTTCATTTAATTTGTTAAAATCCGAAGCTCAAAAGGCAAATTTGAACTATTCTAAGAATCGCTTGATATCTTTTATGACTAATTCTGCTTCTTTCTCGTTTAGGATTTCATGTCTCATCCCGTCATAAAGGTGAAGTTCAACTTTCTTCACTCCGAGCTTACGATACATGTTAGCCAAAGCTTTAGGCCCTTTGCCCCAAGCTCCAACCGGATCTTCGGATCCCGCGACGATTAATATCTCGGTATTCTTGTCTACCTTATTTAAGTTTTTACGCTTATATAAAGTATTCAATCCTTTTAAGAACTCAAACCAGAACCCGTTTGTAGCAGGATATCCGCAATATGGGTCAGCCATATAAGCGACGATGTTCTCTTCGTTTTTGCTAATCCAATCAATTTCGGTCTTTGGGTCATCTATTCTATTAAGATAAGTTCCCCAAGCTAGTTTTTGAACTTTCTTTCCCTCTTTGTTCCAGTTCTTTTTGTTGACTAAAAGACGTGAGATAAAATGTCCCATGCTTAAAGTCAGTTTCGCATTAGGCCCATTGCTTCCCATAATGATGGCTTTGTCTACAATTCCTGAATGTCTTTCTAAAAAAGATTGGATCATAAAGCTTCCCATGCTATGCCCCATAATAACCAAAGGCTTGTCCTCTTTTTTAAGACGTAACGCCATTAAACCCAAAGCGTCTACATTATCAAAGAAAGCACCTTTATGCCATTTTTCTTGGTCTTCCACTTTTGGGGAGTTTAACCCTTGCCCAAAAGCGTCCATAACATAAACATTGTAGCCTTCTTCATTTAGTATTAAGGCAAATGGCTCGTAACGCGTAGCGTGTTCGCACATGCCAGTCTGAATTAGTATATTCTTGGTTGTTCCTTCTTTTTTATAAGCCGCACCAAAAATTTTCAAATTGTTTGGCAAAATGACTTCAAATTTTTCCATGATTTTTCTCCTAGGGTTTGTTTTTTTATTATAGCTATTCAATAATATTTTAGGAATAAATAAAACAATTTGATTCGTCTATTTTTAAAAAATCACAGCAAAACTCATTTAAAAATAAAGGTTTCATATTTAAAACGTTTCGTTGAAACAAAATTAAAGTTATTAAAATTGATAAGCTGGACTAAAAACCAAGGATTTGATGGTTACCCAATAATCATCTTTCTCAATCAATTCCTTGAGGGAATCATTCGCGGTAGAAAACGAAACGATAATATTCCTTATCGCCTTTAAACAAATACTTTCCATATTCATTAAAGAAAATGGATTCTCCGTTTTTCGCCTTAACACCAGCTGGGATTAGTTTTTTTAGCCTCCTCTTCCCCATACTTGTCCAAAACATAGGCATCAGTGTCTATGATATCTCCGCACCGTCCGTATTTACCTTAGCTAACATACTTTAGGGACATCATTTGATTGACAAAAATATTTTCGGATGACATATTCT
>CAVAYV010000038.1:0-3762 GCA_963593015.1 bacterium
GTGTATTGCCCGCTTTTGCCGCCATTGCCTTTCGGGACATATGGCTGAAGCTCTCTGCCACGATTCGGCTTTTTGTTATCGCCATCCATAATGTCTCCTCATAGCGAAAGATAAACTACGAAGATATATAGAACAACTGGCAAAAAACTGCGATGTCCCCTATTGTTTTTCTAGGTTTATCCTAGAATTTTAATGGTAAAGAAAAAGAAGGATCTAATCCTTCTTATGTGTGTCATCCCATTCTAATCGTTTTTGGTAGCTATAGATGCAGCCACAATAATTCTGGTTATAGAGATTATAATGTTCCCGCATTTCTTTGCCTTTTAGAATGCCGTTGTCTTTTTTGAAGTCGCTATAAAAGTATTTTGTGCCTGGATGGCTCATTTCCAAAGAATGGCCGATTTCATTCATGACCTGACTATTCTTTTGACGCGATATCGTCATAACCGTCGTGAAATAATCAAAACTATTCGTTTCCGCATAGTCATAAGCTTCTTTCATTCTTTTTGCATAGCAAAGTTTACAACGCTTCCCACATTCAGGTTCGTCCTTATAAGGTTCTAAATCTTTGTTATATTTTTCGTTTTCGTAAGGCATCACGATCAAAGGAACATCGAAGCCATAATCCTTTTTCAGTTCTCTAAGAAGCTTTTTAAGTTCGTTAAGCCTTCTAAAGTATTCTTCACTTGGATAGATGTTGCTATTGTTGAAGAAAATCGTCACCTTAAAATGATTACACAAAAACTTCAACGGCCAACACGCGCAAGGACCGCAGCAACTATGCAAAAGAAGAGTGGGCTTAAATCCTGCAGGAATCTTAGCAATCTCATCTAAGGAAATTTTATAATAATTAATCTTGATTGGCTCAGTCATTTATAGTTGCCCAATTGAATCCAAATATCTTTCTAAAATAATCAAAGCCGCGCCAGAATCAATGTGTTTCTTTTGACGTTTGGAATTCTCGCCATTGTTACGGAACATTGTCGCTGCCTCAACTGTGCTATTTCTCTCATCGACCTTAGAAATAGGCGTATTAGGATATAGCTTTTGCAAACGTTTGATGAAATTCTCGACAATCGGAGTCATCTCACAAGGGTCACCACTAGGAAAAAGGGGCCAGCCTATTACAAAACGTTCTACCTTTTCAGCCTTTAAAACATTCTTAATCGCTTCTAAGGCACATTCATAATGGGTTAATTTAAAACGAACTTCCGGAAGAGCACTGGCAAGTATTCCACTTCGAGAAATTGCTAAGCCAACCGATCCCTTCCCTAAATCTATCGCAAGTATGTTCTTTTCCATTTATTTAGCTACTTCTAAAAGGTGCTGTCCATAAGAGTTTTTGCTCATGGAATTGCCAGCTTCAATCAAATAATCCTTGCAAATCCAGCCTTTTTTATAAGCAATTTCTTCTAAATAAGCAATTGAGAGACCGTTTTTTTCTGCTTTTTCAATGCGTTGGCTCGCTTCTAAAAGGGAATCAAACGTTCCAGCGTCAAACCATTGATCATCGCCTTTTAAAGTCACAACACGAACGTTTCCTTCTTTTAAATAAAGATTATTCAAATCCGTGATTTCGTATTCGCCGCGAGCGCTTGGCTTGACTTCTTTCGCTTTGGTGGTGACATCTTTTGGATAGAAATATAACCCCGTCACAGCCACATTTGATTTTGGGGCTTTTGGTTTTTCTTCGATTGATAAGGCTTTGTTGTCTTTATCAAGTTCAACAATCCCGAATCTTTCCGGGTCATTGACTTCAAAGCCAAACAAAGTAGTTTCGCCATTCATTGCGGCTTTGCTGGCTTCCATTAATCCTTTTTCCATATTTGGGCCATAGAAAAGATTGTCGCCTAAAATAAGAGCGCATTCTTCACCTTTGATGAATTCCTCTCCAATCAAGAAAGCGCTGACAATTCCGGTAGGAACTTCTTGGACGCCATATTGGATATTCATTCCAAGCTTAGAACCGTCCCCAAAAACCATTTTGAAACGCTCTAAATCACGGTTGTTAGAAATTATCATTACGTCTTTGATGCCAGCTTGCATTAAGGTCGCAAGAGGGTAATAGACCATTGGTTTATCATAAAGAGGGATCAATAATTTGTTTGTAGCGAGGGTGAGAGGATAAAGTCTAGAGCCATTTCCTCCGCCTAAGATTATGCCTTTCATAAATTGCTCCTTTGTGAATCGCTAAAAGGGATTTTATCACTTCTTAGAAGAATAAAAAATGTTTGATGATTTCATAACTGGGGCGGATAAATATAATATATCTATGAAGGATACGCGAATCGAAACCGAAAGGCTGATTTTAAGGCCTTTTCGAAAAGGCGATGAAAAAGAGATGTTTCAAAATTGGGCAAGTGACGAAAAAGTGACGGAATATCTCACTTGGAAGCCCCACCCAAATGTTTTATTCACAAAGAAAATCGTGGATATGTGGGTGAATGACAATCCGAAAGAAACAGTCCACCGCTTCGCCATAGAATATAAGCCAATTCATCAAATCATTGGTAGCATCGATGTTGTACAATATAAAAACGAGGAACCAGAAATTGGATATGCGCTTGGTTATGATTTTTGGAACCTTGGAATCATGACCGAAACTTTAAAAGCCTTCATCGTATATCTATTCAAAGAAACAGATTGTCAAAAAATATACGCCCGTCATTACATTGAAAACAAAGCATCTAGACGAGTTATGCAAAAAGCAGGAATGCGCTATATAGGAGAAGAACCTTCGAAAATATCCGATAGGATTCTATCTTGCTACGTGATAGAAAGACCTTAGTAATGGTATCTTTTTCTTTCGTAAACGAAGAAGAAGACAACCATCAGCGATGAGCCAATTTCAGCAAACGCGGCGCTTGCCCAGATTCCGTTTAGCCCCCAAAGCAAGGGGAGAGTGAAAACTGCCACAAGTTCAAAAACAATGCTTCTAACAAAAGATATGATGGCGGATACCAACCCATTGTTTAAAGCGGTGAAGAAGCTAGAGCCAAATATAGAAAATCCACATGTGGCGTAAACCACAGAATAAATTCGCATTGCATTAATCGATAATTCAAGCAATTCCGGGTCGTTTTTTGCGAAAATATTGCAAAACAAAGGCCCGATTAACTCTCCGAGCAAAACCATAGAAACGCTCATAATGGCGATGATGATCAATGATTTTTTAAAAATATTATGAAGTTCTTCTTCGTTTCTGGCGCCATATTGGTAACTAGTGAATGGCGCTATTCCAATCGCATATCCCATAAAAACAGCCATAAAAGCAAAGGAGACATACATAACAATGCCATATGCCGATACGCCTTTTGATCCCGCATAAATTAAAAGCTGAGCATTGTAGCACATGGAAATTATGCTGCTAGCGACATTGGAAACGAATTCGCTTGAGCCATTGCCGCAAACTTTCCAAAGGGCTTTGAAATCAAAGGCTCCTTTCCCTAAATGAATATTGATGTTCTTTTTGAAGACAAAATAAAGAATCGGAGATAGTCCGCCGACAAAATATCCGGTAATCGTAGCTAACGCAGCCCCTTCAACCTCAAGCTTCAATACGGCAATGAAGATGGCGTCTAAGATGATATTAAGCACTCCAGCGCCGCCAACAAAAGCAAATCCGGTCAATGGTTTTTCCGCGGTAGTGAAAAATGACTGGAAAACATTTTGTAACATATATAGAGGAACGCCTATCATTAAAATGCGCCCATATCTAATCGCATAGTCAAGGGCGAGGCTGGTATCATCGCTAGATAAGGA
>CAVAYV010000039.1:0-9426 GCA_963593015.1 bacterium
CGAATGGGACCTTGTTAGCGAAGGAGAAGCCTATCACTTCAAAGGCAAGATCGATAAAGTCGTGGTTGTGGGGAAAGAAAGCGGTCCGTCTTTCTACTATTTAATTGATTACAAAACCGGACATGAAACGTTTGATTTGAAATCTGTGTTCTTAGGCAAATCAATTCAATTGCCCTTATATAGTTATGCTTTGGCTAAAAAGACGGAAGAAAAAGGACTTGGCGATGCTATTTTTGCCGGGTTTGGCATTCAAAAGGTTCCTTTGAGCAACAACAAAAAAGCATTCTTGAAGAAGGCACCTACTTTAAGCGAAGAATCCTTCTTCGAGAATACGGCGTTTAAGGGGGTTGTATTGGACGGCAATCATGAAGATTTTTGGCATCTTTTTGATGATTCTGCTTTCGAAGCCGATAAAAAAGACGACAAGAAACTTGTTTTAAAAAAAGCGGGCGGATATTTTCTCGCCAAGCAAGGAACGTTTGATACTTTGGATAGTTCACTTCTTGATGATAAGCATGAACCTTATTCTTATAATCAAATGATCGAAGACGCAATCAAGGTGACGATTTCAACCATCAAGAAAATCGAGAACGCCAAGTTTGATATCGCCCCTACTTACGCGAATTTATCTTCAAAAAGCGGATCTAATGGGCTTAATTGTCAATACTGCCCCTACAAAGATATTTGCTACCATGACAAATTGCTTGATACGAAGATTTATGCCGATGAAATAAAAAGAAAATTTCCAAAAAAGGAGGGCTAAAATGGAAGAGGATAAGTTGGTTCCAGGTTTCAACAAGGGTCAAAGCCAGGCTATTTTAGCTTCTACCGATAAAGATATTTTGATTAATGCTGGCGCAGGGAGTGGCAAAACAAAAACCCTTTCTGAAAAAGTTTTCAGAACGATTTTAAAAGAAGAAGTGAAACCAAATGAGCTTTTGGTTTTGACTTTCACCAATAACGCCGCCCACGAAATGAAAGAAAGAATCCTTTTGCTTTTTAACAAAGGAGAAGAAAAAGAGAAAGCTGATAAAATGCTTTCCAGCCATATACAAACATTTGATTCGTTGTATCAACAGCTTTGTTCTCAATATTCTAAAAACCTAGGGCTCCCAAAGAATTTGAATGTTTTGGATGAAAGCCTCGCTCTTATTAAAAAGAACCAAATTATCGATGATATATTTCTCGAGAACTTTTCCGATGATGACTTTGTTGATTTCTTTAGCTATTTCAATGGGAAAAACATGGAAACGGCAAAAAAGAACATTCTATGTTTGTGGGAGATTTTAGAAAAATTAGATCTAAAAGAGCGAAAAGATTTCTTCGAAGATTATGAAGAAAAATACCTTAGTTTGGATTTTGTGAAAACCAAATATCACGAAGTCGTTTTTGAAGCCAAAGAAGAAATCAAAAGAAAACTATATAAGGCTGCTTTTTCAGAATATTTCCCAGAGGTTTATGCAAAGGAAAGTGCTGATTTCGACGATGTTTTTTCCTCCTTTAATAGCGAAGGGTTTTGGGGGAAGAATTACGATTCTTTTTCCTTTGCAAATGAAGAATTTAACAATAGCGTTTACAGAAAATATTGTGAATTATTGAAAATCGAAAGCGATGAAGATTTTGTAAGAGAGACTAAAGAATTTTACTTAAAAGCAAAAAAAGATATTTTCTCGAAGAGGCCTTTTACGAAAAAAGATGATCCAAATAACCTCTATTACAACAAAACTTTCAGTCTTTTAAAGCGTGTTCTTGAAGGCGGTATTCTCAGTGCTTTTCTCTCTTTGAACACTGTCGATGAAGAATATCAGAAGCTATTAGAAACCAAGTCCATAACATTGAAATCTTTGTCTATCGTAAAAGAAGCGATGAAGAGGTTTTATGAATATAAGATGTCTTCTGCTTCCTTTGAATTCAGTGACTTTTGCTCTATGTCTTTGAAATTATTGACTTCACCGGAGTTTGAAGATGTGGCGGAAGAGATCAGAAGTCGTTTCACTTATATAATGATTGACGAATATCAAGATACAAACCCTCCTCAGGAAGCATTCATCGAAGCTCTTTTAAAACAAAAGAAGGATGGCTCTTATTCACATTTGTTTGTTGTCGGAGACCCAAAACAAAGTATTTATTATTTCAGAGGGAGCGAAGTCTCACTTTTTAAAGACAGGGAAAAACGCTACAAGATAGGCGATGGTCATGAGGTGATCTCAATGAACACAAACTATCGCAGCGGTCCCACGCTTTTAAATGACATCAATCGTATTTGTGAGTCGTATATGAGGGCTGATCACGGGGCGATTGACTACAGAAATTCTGAGGCCGACCATCTTCGTTATGATGAAAAAGTTAACCTTTATAAAGAAAAATATCCAAATTTTGGAGTTCATCGCTATATTGTTCCGGATCTACCGATTTCTCATTTTTCCTTAAATTCCAGTCAAGAAAACGAATCAGAAGCTATCGCGATTGTCAATGACATTAAAAACAAAATAGATTCCGGGTATCAAGTTTACGAAAAAGGAAAGGGGTTAAGGAAGTGCAGAGCCTCGGATTTTGCCATTCTTAGCCGTGTGAAAACTAACTTTTCGATGTATGAGAGATACTTTTCCCAAGTGGGAATCAAATTAAATAAGAGCATCCCTTCTTCTTTGCGAGAGCTTGATTCCATTATTTATCTCGAATCACTTTTAAAGATGGTCAATCGTTTTATTAGCGGCGATGAAGACGCTGATGAAAAACATTTGTTTATGTCTATCGCTAGAAGTTATGTTTATCAATACGATGATAACAAACTTTATCACATCATTTTCGATGGAAGCTATAAAAACGACCCCCTTTATTTGAAAATTAAGAATTTCGCTGAATCGCATAAAAATGAAACTTTAAGAGTTTTGTATTTGAACATTCTTAACGAATTTAATGTTGTCAAAGATTTATACAAAATTGGCGATTGCGAGGACACCATCAATAAGATTGAGTCTTTTTATAATTTGGTGATTTCAGCAGAAAGGGAAGGCCTTGATTTGATGGGCTTTATTGCTCTTTTTGAAATCTCTGATAAAAAATCGATTGAAATCAACGCAGATTCTTTAACCCAAAACGAAGATGCTGTCGATATGATGACGATTCATGCCTCGAAAGGGCTTGAAAGAAAGATTGTTTATTTGCCAGCAAGAAGCTGCAAATTCTGCCGTGGCTCCGGCAATAAAGGGCAGGATTTCACTTTCTCTAAGGCTAATGGGGTCGGGTTTTATAACTATAATTATCCTTTGCCTGAGCGTGAAGCTCTTACTAAAGGAACGCTAGGCCCAGAGATTTCATATCAAACGATTGCGAACTATTCAATTTTGAAAGGTAATAACCCTGACATTGATGACCATGTGCGTTTGTTTTATGTCGCTTTGACTAGAGCGGAAAATGAAGTGATTATCGTTGGTCATAGTGGCAAAAGCGATAAAGAAACCTTATACGATATGTTAGATACGATGCCGAAAAGGCTTTGTCTCAATAAAAATTATTTGTATACGATGGTTTCAAGAGGAGTTTTAGCCAAGAATTTAGTTGATGAATTGATTATAGAAAACGAAAAAACACCGCAAAAGTCACTTTCTTTGAATGAAAATTGCTTAGATAATAATCGAAAAAAGGTTTATGAAGAACTGGCGGAGGAATTTTTGAAACCATTCCAATTGAATATTGTTGAATCAAAATTCAGCGGAATCATCGAAAAGCTCTTTGATTACTACATAAGTAAAATCAAAGAATTGGCCTCCCTGGATGAAAAAGCCACTCTCTTTGCTATGGCTAAATATCCTTATTTATCCTCTAATTATAAAATAAATTCTTTTGACTCTCTCTTATTAGCCTATAACGAATCGCCAAATTTAGATATAAAAGGATTCTCATCTAATGAAGATACTGACGGCGATGATTTCGGCGATAATTCTAATGAAAGCGATGATACCTTAGAAAGAGTGGCAACTAGTGAGGCAGAACGTTTTTTGATTAAATCTATTCAAAGATTTTTCAAAGGACTAGCGAATTATGACTTTAAATCGCTTGGCGACAAGACTCCAAAAAAAGGTGAAAACCCAAAACTGCTTCTTGCTCAAAAATACCTTGTGCCTTTAGCAAGATATTTCGATTCGCCATCTTTTATCGCTTACGAAAGCTATAAAAACGACGATTATGAAGACTCTACTTTCTTCTATGACCCCTATAAAACAATAAAGCTTGAAACAAAGCTGCCAACTTTTTCTTATCTTAAAATCGATAATTCTCCGATTGTTTTTGCTAAGAAAGAAAAGCGCCGCGCAAGCAAAAAGATTTCCTTCATCGAAGGAGAATCACCATCTGAAAGCGTTCTTGAAGAAGGCACTCATTTGCATAGATTGATGGAACTGATTGATATTAAAAATCCCGACCTTGAATTCATCGTTGATCAAAATGAGAAAAATATGATTAAAGGTGTTTTGGATACTGACATAATGAAACTTGCTAAAGAGGGAGAGATTTATACTGAATATGGTTTCTACGATCCTATCAATAATTCTACCGGATCGATCGATTTGCTTTTTAGAATAGGCGATCAGTTCTATATCGTTGATTATAAAACCTTTCATATAGATGACCCCGCTTATATTGAGCAGTTACACGTTTATCGCGATAATGTGGAAAGGCTTTTTGGAACCGATGCCAAAAACATTCATATGTATCTTCTTTCTCTTGTTAGCCAAAAAACAAAAGAAGTTTATTAATCGTGACGTCTAGGGTCAGAAAACGTTTCGGAAAATCTTGCCGAAAATGACGGTTTCATTCCTTTTAAGGCTAGATGAGAAGTATCGCCAAATGAAGAAATTCTAAACTGCGCTATACCTTTTCTTCTTTCTTCGCTATAAATGGTGGTGACGCTAGAAGGGGCGGCGCAGAAATATTGTCCAATTGTCAAAGGGGAACAATTTATAAGGTGCGATAAAAGCATTGATGAAATGCCAAAGTGGCAAAAGAAGGCGATTGTCTTTTCATTTTCTCTTGTAACATCGTAATTTAAGCCATTTCTTGAATAGCCGTTATTTTTAAGTATTTCATCTAAGCCATTAATTGCTTTGTTGTATTTTTCTAAAAAGTCGCCATCTTTATAGGCTATTATGGCATTAATGAATTCTTGCGGGTCATTTGAGAAGGCTTTGTTGCCATATACTTCTAAAGTCGATGGCAAAAAGTCCCAAGCGTTATGCTTGTTGTCATGAGGACAATAGGCGTCAAATTCTCTTAGCCAATCTTTGGTTATTGGAGAAACTTCTGTTTTGGAAATTTTCAGATAATAATCTAAAGTCAGCTTCGCTCTACCGAGAGGCGAAACATAAATTTCATCAATTTTGGCGTTTACCAAAAATTCGCCTAAAGCAATAGCTTCCTTTTTACCAGTTTCCGTCAAAGAATCATGCTCGTAATCTGGATCGGCGTGTCGAATGAATAGTAAACGCATTATTTATTCTCTATCGCTTCAAAGGCACGAGAGACTTTGGCTTTTTTGTTGACCTTAAAAGGAATGTCGTATTTTGCGAAAAGTTCTTTTAAAAGTTTCTCCGCTTCGACTTCATTATTGTATTCAAGCTCGACTTCGTAATCCTTTTTGTTTGAATAATTGTTTTCGTCAATTGAAAGCTTTCCTTCAAAATAAGGGATATCGACGCGATTTGTGGTGAGACTGGTTTTGACTTCCAAAGCCTCTGTGTTGACGTCTAGCATAGTCAAAAAACGTTTAAGGTCGTTGCTTGGGAATATCCCTTTGTCGACAAAGTCGTGAAATTCGTTTTCGCTTAAGACTTCATTTTTCTCTAGTAAGCCATGGCTTAAAGGCGTTTTTAATGTCATTTCGTAATTGCCATATTTTTCTCTTATGCGGAGCATCAAGCCTTCTTTACGCAAATAACCATTTTTGTCATCGATATAAAAATTGGTTTGGATGAATCTCTTGTAAGTTTTAAATTCTTTGATTAATTTTTCGTAATCTTCCTTTTCGATCAAAGCTTTTGCTTCTATTTCAATCGCGTTGCTCATATTTGACACCTCTTGTGCTATTATACTCTCATGATGAATTTTATGACTATTATCTATAGCGACTTCTTATTAAAAAATATGTGGTGGGTTGTTGCTCTTGCCTCTTTGCTTTTGCTTCTTGGGCTTTTTCTTGGCGATCATTTTATTTCCAAAAAATCCAAAGAAACTTCGATTTCTCCTTCAAAAGTCTCACTGTATTTAGAAGCTTTGGGCGGAGACGACAATGTGATCGATAAAAAACTTGAAGGTAGCAGAATTGTTCTCGTTTTAAAGGATTATGGGGCCTTGAATCGCGAGAAATTAAGAGAAGCGGGAGTCACTGGCTTTATTCAAATGAGCGACAAACTCACTTTGGTGATCAAAGAAAATGCGGAAGGGGTATATAAAAAAATCTTCCCTAACGCCTAAAAACATGCAAACGCAAATCTTCAGTGGGCAATCCCATGACATTGTCATAGGAACCCACTATTTTTTGTATTAAAGGATAGTCGTCCTGGATTCCGTATGATCCAGCTTTATCGAATGGTTTGAAACGTTTGATATAATCTTCGATTTCTTCTTTACTTAAAGAATTGAAATAAACTTCAGTGGAAACGGTTCTAGTGATTTCTTTGTCCTTGGATAAATAAGTGTATGCGCTCAAAACGATCTGTTTTCTTCCTTGTTCGGCTAAAAGCATTTCTTTTGCTTCTTTCTCGCTAGAGGGTTTTTCCAAGGCTATGGAATCTAAAATCACAATGGTGTCGCAAGATAGCACCTCATCGTTTGGGTACTTTGAAAAGATATCATAAGCTTTGAGCTTACTTTCTTCTTTCGCTAAATCTTTTGGGTTCAAAGAAGGATCGAGAAGTCTCTCGTCGATAGAAGCGGGGATAATCTTGAAGTCCGAAACTATTTTTGAGAGAAGTTCTTTCCGTCTTGGGGATTTTGATGCCAGAATTAACATTATTTGCTACTAAGAATCAACGGAATGATAACCGGAGTTCTTTCGGTTTTCCGGAAGATATATTTAGAGACCTCATTTCTCACGGCGCTTTTGAGTTCGCCTATGGAAGCTTTTCTAGCCAAAGCTGCACGATAAGCTTCGTCAGCGTGCATTTGCGTATGACGCATCAAATGCGTTTGCTCGCCACTTGCAAAACCCCTGGCGTAGACTATCGGAGGCAAATTGGCCTCGCCTTTTTTGTTTAGCGATAAAAGAATTACGACCAGACCGTTATTTTTCAAAACATCGCGGTCGTGCAAAACGCCAGACGACAATCCGTCTAAATCATTTCCATCGATGTAGACATCTTCTGCGCCGATATGACCGCCGCGAGTGACCACGTGGTCCTTCAATTGCAAGACATCGCCATTTCCGCAAATAAAGACATTCTCTTTTTTCATGCCAAGTTCTTCCGCAATGGCTCCATGAAGCTTTAACATGCGGTATTCGCCATGCGCTGGCATGAAATAATCCGGATTGACAAGTTTTAGCATTAAACGCAATTCTTGACGTGAAGGATGACCTGAACTATGCAAAGAGAAGGCTAATCCATTCGTTTTTACATCCGCTCCTTGCTTAACGAGATTATTGACTAATCTATCGACTAAAGCACCATTTCCAGGAATTGGATTTGAGGAGAAAATGATGGTGTCACCTGGGATAATATGAATGTTTTTGTGGGTGCCATTGGCGATGCGCGATAAAGCTGCCATCGATTCGCCTTGGCTGCCTGTGCAAAG
Organism: bacterium; assembly: GCA_963593015.1. Taxonomy (GTDB): domain Bacteria; phylum Bacillota_I; class Bacilli_A; order RFN20; family CAG-826; genus UBA4951. The sequence continues at coordinate 7,789 of CAVAYV010000039.1, forward strand.
GATGCAAACTTCGCTAGATTTGTAATTTCGGACTTGATCATCCGAAATCAGAGAGGTGTCAGGTATTTTGATGTAGCCATAATCGCGGGCGATGCCAACGACTGTTTCCATTGAGCGTCCCAAAATACAGATTTTCCGTTTGTGCTCGATAGCAACTTCTACGACTTGCTGGATACGATTGATATTGCTTGAGAAGGTAGAGACGATAATTCTTGCGGGAGCTTTGTCGAAAACCTCTTCAACTCCGCTACGAACGTTTCTTTCGGAAGGAGTGTAGCCTTCAATCTCCGCGTTCGTGGAATCGCTAAGCAAAAGAGAGACGCCTTCCGAACCCAATTTTGAAAGTTTGGATATTTCGAAATTTGGGCCGACTGGCGTTAAATCTATTTTGTAGTCCCCCGTATCAATGATTCTTCCTTCAGGGGTATCAATGCAAATGCCGAAAGAATCCGGAATGGAATGAGTGACTCTGAAAAACGAAACTTTGAAGTTATCGTCGACTCGGACAACGGTATCGCTATCGTACTCTACGATTTTCACATTCTCTTTAATTCTGGCGTCTTCTAATTTGTGACGGATTAAAGCGGCTGCTAATCTTGGGGCGTAGATGACCGGGATATAAACACTGCGCACTAAGAAGGGGATGCCTCCGATATGGTCTTCATGGCCATGCGTAATAAACAAAGCCTTAATTTTTGAGCGATTGTTTCTTAAATATGTGTAATCGGGGATGACATAATCTACCCCAGGCAAGTTTGCTTCAGGGAAGCGAACGCCAGCGTCGACCATGATGATGGAAGATTCGCTTTCAAAGCAATAAGTGTTTTTACCGACTTCTCCAAGTCCGCCCAAAGCAAATACTTGGATAGGTGATCTGAATTTTGGCATAGGAATAAAACTCCTTATCTTCTGTCACGTTTATTAAAACGATTTTGTTAGTTGTAATATACCACGTTCCTCACTTTCTTTAAAAAATAAATTGACAATTTTCTTTAGAAAGGGGTTTCATCGATATTCGGTTTTGCTAAATCAAGCTCAAAAAAGAAAATCGCCGATTATTCGGCGAGGGTTCTCTCTTTGATTGAAATCGGCAGCCATAGATAAACCACATACACCAATGGCGGAATTCCTAATGCATATGGGGCAATGTTTAAACTCGCGATTGGATCTAGCCGGAAATATGGTTGCAAGGAATACAGAACGATATCAGGAATTTTGATAAAGACGATTTCCAAAGCGATGACAACGGCTAAGGAGACAATTGAAAGGATGACTTTTGTTATGAAATTCGCTTTTTTGCCAATATTGATGTCCTTATATGTTTGAAAGAAAACATCGTAAGCTAAAAGCAAGGCAATTACGATCATCCCTATATAAATCGGGATAGTCGCTCCAAAATGTTGGCTGTCATAGTTTGCAAATCCAAATCCGTTAATAAAAGACCCGACTAGATATAAACTAAAACCAACGCCAAAACCTTTGATTATAAAAGATATGAGCCTTTTCCAAATCGGGTTTTCGTTTGGATAGAAGTAGAGATTTTCTTTTTTCCATTTTTTGTAGGTTAAAAGATATGCGCCATAACCTAAGCAAAGTAAGCTTAGCAAAATCGTATCTAACGGCCATAAAGATGTGACA
>CAVAYV010000040.1:0-2397 GCA_963593015.1 bacterium
TTATTTTTCTTTACTAAATATCTTTAAATAAATATCTTTTTTTATCTTTATAGAGAAAAGAAAAAATAAGAAAAAGAAAGTGGAGATTTGAGCTGGAACGCTTTTCGCTTTTTGGAACAAAAAAAAGAACCTTGTGCAGGTTCTTTTTTGTTTTTTGGATTTTTTTATATTTTTTCGATTTCCTCTTTTATCGTGTCTATTCCGATGTCCTCTATCAATTCGCTTAAGCTGTCGTATTCTTGAAAATCGTTGTAAATGTCCATAGTGCAGTAGTTGCTGCCGGGAATGTTACCAGCCCAGTAAATCGCATTAGCATCGATGCCGTTGGCTTTTAAATCCTCATCCGCCCATCCTTCGAAGTCTTCCGGCGTTCCGATCACCAAATCTGGATCCAACTCGTAGATATCTATATTAAGAAAATCACAGACCCCTTCTAAATCGCCTTCAGCTAATTTTTCCCATATCTCGGCAAGATCCGCATAAGAGACAGCCTCGTTACTCATCAATTTTTTATAAAGAATTTCGTTGTATTCATCGCTTACTTCTGAGGCTAAGCGTAAGACTTCTTCTAAATCTGGATCAATGGCGATTTCTTCCGCTAATTCGATCCCACCGTTTTTGATGGCGTTTTCAACAAGATAGCTGAGAACGGTTTCGTCAGCCATGCAGCAGGAATCGTACTGCGTGAAATACCATAAGTTTTTAACAAATTCCGGCTTTTTTTCTTCTAAGATTTTTAAGTTGTTCATTTTTTTTACTCCTGTTTTTTATTTTTATAAAGAATAATCGCCGACATAGTTAAATGTGACATTTTTTAGATTTTTCTCTTTAACGGCTTCATTGATTTTTTCGCAAACGCTTCTCATTGTGTCGTTTCTTTCGACTAAAACCGTTTTGACAAAGTTGCCGTTCTCATAGATCCCAAGATCGTGGCGAGTCCCGAAAAGGCTTTTTTGGCATTCATCGATGATTTCTTTGTTGATGAAATCGAAATCTTTCAAAAAGGCGATTTCGTAAGCATATTCGAGTTTTTTCTTGTCTAATTCTAAATTTTTCGCCGCGATATCATCTTTTAAGGCGATGATATCTCTCTTCATCTTCATTAATTTTTCGCTTGGATTGGTGTTCATAGTTTTACTCCTTTGGCTTTCGCCGTTTTTTTGAACACCCTCATTTTATCATCTAGAAAATCCTTGTCAATGATTTTTTTCAACTTTTTTTATTTACTTTCGATTTTTGAAAAAATGGCGAAAACGCCGTTCCTACCTATATTTTTATATATCGCAAGCGTGCGAGCATATGCGTATATTATGCGTGTGTGCGTATATGCCTGGATAGCGTATATATGCATACGGATGCACCCATACGGATACGGATGCACCCATACGGCTATATGCTTACCTACGGCTACGCTTACGGCTACGGCTGCACCCATACGGCTACGGCTATGCATACGGCAAATGAAAAGGGGCTACGGATACGGCAACCCCTCTTCTTCTATATCGTAATATTCTCGCTTCGGATACGTCTCGCCCATCAGATAGTCTCTTTTGAATATCGCCACGAAGTCCAAGTTCGGATACCGCTCGTGGAACTTGATTTGATACTCTTTTCTCAGGCTATCCATCATCTTTCGGCTATCGCTTGAGAAGTGCAACTTGTTATGGCAATCACGGCATATGTAGATGAACATACCATACTTCTCGCTTTTGGAACGGAACGCTCCGCCATAGATGTGATGCTTGTCTAGCGGTGCGTATCTTCCGCATAGCTGACAATATCCGCCCATATTCTCACCCCCTTATCTTATGCTTGTAGATTATTCTCTTTTTGTATTCTTTATATCGCTTGCAGTTTGCGTGGCAGGTCTCGGAACGCTCTTCGCACTTGTAGCAAGGACAAGGACAAGTTTCCTTATCCATTTATTCTCACCACCCAAGAAGAGCTGTTTTTGTAACTCATGACCGTTATCACCGAGTAATTGAACCAAGTCGTGTCGGTTTCCTTTTCCAAGAATGTGTAGTAGCCAAAATCATCGGCTTCAGCTATCGTGTTTTGGTAGTCGTATCTAATCTTATACGAATAGCCTCTTGCGTTTATCTTGGTGGCTTCCGCATCCACATAGGCTTTCGCTTGCTTGTATGGTTCGCTGCTTGGCTCGCCGAACTTGTTGGCACAAACGCAAACCGCACTTATGCCTGTTATTGTCCCTGCTAAGCCAAATAATAAACTAGTCGCTATCGCCAATTTTCCTGTATCTTTCATTTTAATTTCTCCTTAAGTTTCTCTAATTCATTTTTGATCGTTTGCTCTTGATACGCTTCTAATATCGTGATGAGCCAGCTGACAGCGGTCAGAACGGCTAGCCCAATGCAAATCCAATGCAATGTTGTCATA
>CAVAYV010000040.1:2489-9694 GCA_963593015.1 bacterium
CCATTCAAGCCATCGAGAACCGCTTTGGCGATGTTGTCCAAGTCTGGCTTCTTCGTGGGCTTGTCTTCGCCGTTCAGCTTTCTAAGACCGCTTTTGGTCGGCGAGCCATCTTTCTTGTAGTCGCCTTTCAACAAAGGGAAGTAGGTGGATATAATCACTTCGATTGCCCCTTTCAATTGCGTTGCGGGATACATTTCCACCCACTTTGAAGCGAATTTGGCTTCGTATGATTGCGTTTTCTTGGGGGTGTATAAATGTGCATGACCGCCGAAACTCGTTGCCCTTGGTCTCTCTTTTCCCAATGGCTGCCCATATACTTCGATTTTCATTTGTTCATCATCCTCCATAATTTCAGCTTTAAGTTCTTTTTGCGATAGTATTTGCGAAACGCTTGCACTATCTCGCTCTCTTTCTCGATTGTTATGTCAGCACTTTCGCATCTAGTTTTGGGAAAGAACAGGCAGTTGCCTTCGTTGTCGACCGTTGCCACCTTGTCGCCATATTCAAACTCGACATAGTTCTCGTGGTCTTTCACGAACTTCAATCCGTGGAGCTGCCCCATTCTCCTTATTTCGTTATTTGTTAGGTTCATAGGCTTCAATCTCGAACAGGTTTTCCATCTTGGCGGTGATTTTGCAGACTTCCCATTTGCCAATCACTCCGCCTTTGTCGAACTCATCTACCCATTCCATAGCGGTTTTTTGGTAGATTGTCTTTCTATCCACTTTCTTCACCTGAACTTGTGCTCTTGGAAGAAAGCAAATCACTAAATCGTAAACGGTCATGCTTTCTTTTCCTTTCCTAAGCTGGCGATTTCCCATATGCAAGGGAGATAATATTTTGTCGATTTTGCTTTATCAAATATCAAGTCCCATCCTGCCGTGTCGAACGCAGTGGCTATTTCCATACATAATTGACTATAGCCAATGATGAGCCCGATAACCGACAAGGTTATCAGGTTCGTTTCATCTTTGAACGCTTCATCGACATCCATTTTGGCGACCATTTTCTCATACTCGATAATTTTGGCATTCAATTCCCTAGGGGAATAATAATTGCATTGTTCTATCTCTTTCGCCAAGTCGGCTAAATTCTTTTTCATAAAGCAACCCCTAAATCTTCTAACTTGTATGCTTTGTTCTCTTCAAGGCTTTGCCACCAATCCGCTCCGAATTGTGGGGTGGTGGTGATATCGAAGTCGAACTCTTTGTGATAGATGGCGATTAATAGCCAAACCTTGCCACCGCAAGTCGTGTGCTTCTCGATTTTGTCGACATCCTTCAAATTGAATGGGGTGGCGAAATCGACAAGCCACTTCATCTCTCTTTTTGTGATATAAGTTGTTTTTTCCATTTTATTTGCTCCTTTTAAAATATTTCTGCACATCAATCTTAGTCGTTTCTTTCGCCAGCTGAGAATTGATCATGATACCTTTGTTGCCCTTTGATAGGTGCTTTACGAATATCGTATAGACACGGAATTCATAGTCTTCAATCGAGCCATCTAGCATAACGCTTGAGCCCTTGATTGTCTGAACTTCGTAGCCTGTCGCATCGTTGAACAATTCCTTGTTTGCGTTCTTTGCGTATCGGCAATGGCGATAGACAAGTTTTATCAGCTTGCCATCGGACAAGAAGTAGCCTTGGGCTTTCTTTTTCACGCAACGGGCGACCATAATGCGATAATCAAGCGAATTGCCTTCTTTCTCGATTATCTCTTGTTTGTAGTCTCGGACTAGTTTAGGTGTGTCTTCGAATCTTCTTCCATAGCGAGTGAATTGGATGTTGTCTTCTTCCATATTCATTGCCTTAAAATCTCGATAGCCTTGTTCAAGCCGATTAATTGCTGGCGATAGGCTTCCTTGATTTCCTTGTTGGTGGCATTCTCGCAAAGTTTCTCGACGACCCTTGTGTATTCCAACAGCACATTGCAGTTGCTCAGGAATTTGGAATTAAGGGCTTGGGCTTCTCTCACCAATGAATATAGGTGTTCTTTTTGCTCTTGGTAGTCCTTGGCGGTCTCTTGCATAAACTTCCTTCTTGCCGTTTCTTCATCCAACGCATCTTCGAATTCTTTGATTTCCTTGTCTGTCATTGTTGCTCTCCTAACATTCCGTTTTCTTTCAGCCAACGCTCGGCGATGTCTTTCATCTCCGGAACGCTTTTGTAGATGTCTTTCCACATCTCTTTCTCCCAATAGGGATAGCCCCTTTGGTCGAACTCTTGCCACTTTTCTTTCCTATATTCCCTATATTTCATAGGGTCAAGAGTGGCTAGCACTTGTCTTTTGTTCATTTTTGCTACTCCTTTCGTGCTTGCCTATATATTAAAGGCTATCAAAAAGCATTGCAACATTTTTTTAAACTTTTTTTGTTTTATTTTCTTCTTGCTTTATAAACTTGTTTGGTTTATCATTAAGGCATAACGAAAGGAGGTGCTCATATGAGAACGAACTTGATTGTAACAGAGATTGAAAGCCAATTCGGCGGAATAGCCAACTATGCGAAGCAACTTGATGTATCAAAGCAATATATCTATAAGGTGCTCCACGAGATGGAAGAGAACACCGCAAGCGTGAAAGCGCAAAACAAACTTCTGAACCCCTTGGGCTACGAAGTAATCGAGATTAAGAAACAAAAACTTAGGAAGGTAAAATAATGGAACTAGCAAAGATTGACTTAAACTTGGAAGAGATTAGGCAAAAAGCGGATAACCGCAACAGCATCACGAACTCGATTGCCCTCACGAACACGACAATCCGCAATTGTGAGGCGATTAGAACCGAGAACAATAAATTTATCAAGGAAGTGGAGAAAGGGCTAGAAAACGCACGCAACGCATTTCTAGAGCCATTTGAAGCAAAAGCGAGCGAGTATAAGCAAGCGATTGAAGCCCTTAAAGAGACAAACGAGCGTTTCTCAAAAGAGATAATCATCCAAAAGAAGCAACGCTTCAAGGAAGAGATGGAAGCCCATTACCACGAGATGGAAGATTGGGGATTGTATCTACCGCCGTTCGAAGAAGCCTATAGCGAACTCGATTACTCAAAATCGCACGAAGAAGCGAAAAAGGCATTCGATAGCCGAGTGGACACTTGGCAAGGCAAGCAAAAGCAAGTCGAAGCGTATCTCAATTTCAAAGGGAGCGCATACCAATATCGGCAATTGTTCAAATTCGCAAAGGCGAATGGCATAGAATTATCAGACATAGAAGGAGAATAAAAAAATGGAAAAAGAGCAAATGGAATTATTGAAAGCGAAGTTCGAAGAAGCCTACAAGGTAAAGTGGGAAGCCGATGATGTCGAATGGAAAGAGATGGGCTATGGCAAGTCCTTGGCTTATCTCAAATGGTCGACTTGTTGGAGGCTTATGAAGCAGGTTTACCCGGATGCCAACTATCGTGTCATCGAGACAATCGAAGCGAACCCTTTATGGAATGTGAACGGCTATGGCTTTGTGAAAGTCGGTGTCTCCGCCTTAGGTGTCGAGCATATCCAGACTTTCCCAATTATGGACAACCGCAACAACGCTATGAAAATCAATAGCGAGAAGTTGGGCAATGGAACGATAATTAAGGGCATTGATGGGAGAGATGTCAGCGACAGCATCCAAAGGGCTTTAGTCAAGGCTTGTGCTATGTTCGGAATTGGCTTGGCAATCTACGAAGGCAAAATCGAGAAGCCAAAGGATGTGCTCGATCGTGAGAGAAAGTACCAGCTTGAAGAGCAAAAGAGAGCCAAGGAGAAGCCCTTGAACGATGGCGACAATGGGGAAAACAACTACAATCCCTTGGAAGCGAGCGACTATAGCCCAGTAGAACCGCATAGGGCAACCGAGTTCGAAGAGCCAACACCGGAACTGGTCACTGGCGAGCCTATCGACAAGAAAGCCGAACCTGCCACGCCTAAGCAAATCAACTTGGTCGGCGAGATGATGAAGAACAGGGGGATAGCGAAAGAGACTATCCTAAACGGAACAGGCGTAACGGTCTCAAGGAATATGACAAAGGGGGAAGCCAACACGGTCATCAAGTTTCTTAACTCTTTGCCGAGAAAGTCCAAAGAGCCAAGCGGAAAGATTGCGGAAGAGAACCTTCCGTTCTAGAAAGTGGTATAAGTTATGACAAGTTTAGAATGGGCTATCTACAATTCGATTAAAGAAAGGGGAACGCTGAACCAAAAAGGTTTGGCTTCCCTTGTCAACGAGAGGCTAGGCTACAAGGCTTTGAACTACAACGAGAAAGCCACCAACTGCAAGAACGATGAGAAAGGCGACCATTGCAAACAGCTCCAAAACCTGGTGACTTCGATAAACGCTTCGCCAGAAGTCGAGAAAATGATAGTGGTGAAGAACTACACCTACAAGTTAGGAACCGAAGAAGAGTGCTTGGAATACGCTCTCAAGCTGAAAGCGAAAGCGTTGCGGTTGATGAAGCGTTATAGCGACATCATGACCAAATATGGGAAGAACGACCAAGGCAAACTCATCTCTTGCCAAGGAAAAGAGATTACAGAGAATTCCGAAGCGAGAAAGTTCGTGGAAGCGTTCGTGGATTAGGGGCTAGTCCCCTTTTCTTTATCCAAAAAGAAAATCCCTGTGCCAAGGGGCTTCTTTTTACCCCCTACTTCAGTATGGGGGTTTTTATATAATTAAAGAATATTCTTTTCTTTATTATTCTTTTTGCTACTTTTTCTTTTTTTCTTAAAATTGTCATACATTTGCTAGCGTTTTTAAGACATACATCATACATTTGCTAGCGTTTTTAAGACATTGTTTTCAATAAACGCTATTCTTTTTCTTGCATTGCTAGCGTTTTGGTATTATTATTAAGCACGAAGGGAGTGAAAAGATGAAAATATGTTTGTTCGATACACATTCTATATCGATGATAGCCAGCTCGATTTAGCGAAAGAAACCGCAGAAGCCCGTGGCGTATCGGTAGCGACCGAATTGCGACAGGCTCTCGATTACGCTTTGCCAAAGCGAAACAGATACTATAAAAAGAAAAGTGCCCCTCTAGACAAGAGCACTTCCCAGATATTGCACCAAAATGATACCATATCGGCATCAAAAAGCAATCAAAACAATGACAGCGAAGAGACTTTTGAAGATATCTTCGCCGACATATAGAAAGGGGGTGAGAATATGAGAATATGCTTAACGATAGATGATGCGACATATACCGCTATCAAAGACAACGCAAAACTTATGAAGTGCACATTCGCCTGTGAATTGCGAGACACATTGAAAAGTGGCTTAAGCGAAAGAACGCAAATAGCGAACAAGGTTCACGATTGCGAGCAATATATCGCAAAACAAAAAAACCGCTGATTATTTCAAACAACTTAAGGAGGAGTAAAAATGTCAGAGATTAAACGAGAATTGAAAAACTGCGACTTTTGGGAAAAATACCCAAACTTGGCGACAGCTTCGGAATACTTCACAAGTTTCTATGGATACTTGGGAAGAATATACGATTATGTCGCAGCCTACGATTTATGCGACTATTATGACAAAGACATCGGCGAGTTGACCGAAGATGACATCAAAGAAGCAAGCGAAGGCTTTGCTTTCTACGATTGGCTCAACGAGAACCACAGACTAGGAGAAAGATACGATTTATGAAAGACAAGAAAGAAGAGCAAGCGAGACTTTGGAGAGAGCAAAAGAAGAAACTCAAGGAAGTCGGCAAGGCTTGGCAAACCGAACTCGACCAAGACAAAGCGAAAGAAAGGGATGATGAGACAGCCCATTTCAAGCCCTTGACCGAAGAAGAGCAAAGGGAAGCCCTGGCTTGCATAAAGAAGCTGAGAGACAACAACGAGAAGTATTATCTCGAAGAAGCCCAAAGGTGCGTTGACCTATTGAAGAAAGGCGACACGAAGTATCTCGAAAGTTATGCCAAGTGCTACCAATCAATCGGAAGGGCAACCGCCTACGAACTCCTTGAGACATTGTTCCTAGGCGAAAACGAGACCTACAAGAACTACAAGGAGCACCTAATCGCCTATGGAAAAGAATGACTATTATGTCGAGTGGTGGACAAACGACTTCAGGGGCAGTTATCACAAAGTGCCTAATCTAGCCCTTGGTTTCGCAAAACGATTGTTTGCCCTAGCCAAGCGAAAAAAGGCTACAAAAGCCGTTCTAGGCAATTCTAAGGGCATTCTAAAGGAGTGGGAGCGATGAAAAAGTTTAAAAAATGGCTCAAAGGCTTCAAGCAAAAGTATGGCTTAGGGGCTATCTTGCTCCCCCTTGGAGCGTTGGTTGCCGGCGGTGGCTTGGTTATATGGGGGCTATACTACAGCGGTTTCGATGTGCTAAAGTGGGCTACTTCAAGCCAAGCGATAACGATTTACATAGTCGCAGCTGTCGTAGCGTGCGGACTATTGGTCCTATGGGGGATGAGTTAAATGCCAAAAGTATTCCAGATGTCCAACAACAAATTCTTAGGCGATAGGCAAATGAAAGACACCTTTGCGATCATCAATTCGGACTATGAAGGCTCTAGGGTCTCGTTCAAGTTCTTGCAAGAGTATCGCTACTCAAACAAGACCGGGTGCTGTTTCTCCAGCTTCCAAATATCCGAATACCTAGATGGAAAATATATCGCCACCGCTTTCTATGGCTCACGGAACGAAGTCCAGGATGCATTCCTAGACTTGATGAACCTAGACCCAAAGGAAGAAGAGCTGAACTGCCAAAAAGGCGAAGCGTTCTTCCTAAAGCAATTCAAGGAGAAAAACGAATGGAACAGGCAACAAGGCTATGCGAAGAAAACGAACGGAGAGAATTATTGAAAGCCAAAAGCGAACTAGACTACTATCGCCGTTTAGGCGGATTGGGCTACAAGCAGGCGAAAGCACATTATGAAAGGGTGTTGAGAAAATGTCGGAACAAGAACTTTTAAGCCAATGGAAAAGCCGTTTAGAGCCTTATGCACATAATTACAATGTTTTCTCAGGCAAAGACAACCACGATACGATTTATGCCTCTATTAGGGTGAACGGCAAATATTGCGAAAGCCATATATCGTTTTTCGAGAAGTGGTATTGCATAGGGGCGGAAAAAGCCGAAGAAGGTTGGAGCGATTGCCTAGATTACAACGACCCAAGCGACTTCGAAAAGGCTATGCAAAAGGTGCTTGATTATCTAGACTTGAAACCGCAAGCTGTTCAAATGAGATTATTCTAGATTTAACAAAAT
>CAVAYV010000041.1:0-12954 GCA_963593015.1 bacterium
AAATTATCAGACACAATAATTCTGTCGGATGAGCCGCTCATTATTTACTTTTGCTTTAAGCAAGAGTAGTCTTTTTTCGCTCTTTTGAGGTAATTTATGAAAAAGTATTTGATGATATTGCTGTCTGGGATTCTTGCTGGCATTTGCATTACCTTCGGCGCCACTGTGTATTTGATGTGCTTAAGCTATGAATGGGATCCCTTCATCGCTAAATTCGTCGGGGCGTTCATGTTCTGCATTGGCTTATTCACGATCATCCATTTCAATTTGTGGCTTTACACTGGAAAGATCGGCTATGCCATTGATAAGAAGCCGAGCTATCTTATCGATTGCTTCGTTTCATTCATCGGCAATATCATTGGGGCGGTTGGCTTATCGGCTCTTCTTAAGCTATCGGTTGATAATGCGAGACTAGAAGAAGAGGCGCTAAACCTGGTCAATGCCAAATTAGACTCGTCATGGTATTCGGTTTTCATTATGTCGCTGATGTGCGGCATGATGATCTATCTTGCTGTCGAAGGGCATAAAAGATGTCCTTACCCATTAGGAAAAGTCTTATTCGTTTTCTTGCCGATAATGCTATTCATCATCTGCGGGTTTGAGCACGTCATCGCCAATGCTTGCTATTTCACTTTTGCCGCGACCTTCTCTATGAAGGCATTTGGCTATTTCGTCCTTATGTTTGTTGGTGACGCCATCGGTTCTTTGCTTTTTGCGCTTTTGCTTAAAATCATCGATAAGCTCAATACGAAAGAAGAAACGCAAACCAATGGAAAATAAAGGCTAATCGCCATTATTTTTTGCTTGCGGATCGTTTTTTCTTATATTTTCGAGGTCTTTAATTTTTGTCACGCCTTTATAATCTTTATCGATTTCCTGATGCCAGCTTTCGTCGATTGAGCCGATATCCCTCATTTGCCTAACGGCTTTGCTTATGCCTTCATAGCATATGGTGACGCTTTCGCCAGAATGGCGATAATTTGCGACGTGCTTTGGACATATCCCCATATTCTTTGCCTCCGCAAAAGCGTCGAGATTGCTGGCTAGATAGATGAATTCCCAATCTTCTTTTTGTTTCTCCTCGATCATTTGCCGCACATTGGATAAGTCATATTCTTTTGAGGCATTCTCCATGCCGTCGGTGATGATGACGAAGATGATTTTTCTTTTGTCTTTTTTCGCTTTCAGATATTCGCTCATTTCATTGATCGAGTTGCCTAAGGCGTCCAATAACGCTGTGTTCCCGCTTGTTTGGTAATCCTCGCCTGTCATTGCCTTAGCCTTTTCGATGGATTCATGATCGATTATTTTCTTTTGGTCGGTGGAGAAAAGAATCGTGCTTAAGTAGCATTCTCCCTTGCCTTCTTTTTGCTTTTCGACGAAGGAATTGTATCCTCCGATTGTATCCTCCTTCAAAGGGCGCATCGAGCCTGATTTGTCGATGATGAAGATGACTTCGGTGATTGTACTAGACATATTTGCCTCCCTTTTTTTGCAAGATGAGGGGCAAAACGATTGGCTTCCTTTGAATTTTCTCGTCTTTTTGAAACGATGCACCATATTGATAGCCTTTAGTTAGGCTATAAAGTTTCCGCTTATATATTATATATAGATATAAACAGCCTATTTTTCGGTACTTTGTTTGAGCCAACCGTCTTTTGATTTGCCTTTCTTTCTCGCATATTAATATCCTAAACACAGCGTTTTTGAATTGAAAAGGGATCAATTATTTGGATATTTATATCCAGTTTTTTCTTTTATTTGCGATTGTGGCAATTGGCTTTTATAGTTATCGCATGAGCATTTTGCTATTAGTCATTATTTATTTGATATTCATCTCTTTGGGCCTCCCTGATAGCGTTTTGGGATCAACCTTCCCAGCGATCGCCGAAAATTTGGAAACCTCGCCTGATATGGCGGGATATATAGGGCTAGTCGTCTCTTTCTGCACGATCATATCGTCTTTGCTATCAGAGAAAATGATTAGCAAATTCGGCACAAAATACGTGGTTTCCTTTTCAATCCTCCTTACTGCCGCGGGCTTATTTTGCTTCCATTTGGTAACTAAGGATTATGTTTGGGCCTTTTTCCCGATTGCCATTCTATTGGGACTAGGGGCTGGGGCGATCGATTCCGCGCTCAATAATTATGTGGCCTTGCATTATAAAGCCATCCATATGAATTGGCTTCATTGCTCGTGGGGGATAGGGGCGTCTTTATCGCCATTAATAATTGCTCCTTTCATCGATTCGAATAATAATTCCCTCGGCTGGAACAAAGGGATATTGGTTATCGCCTGCATTCAGCTAGGCATCGCCTTTATCGCCTTTTTATCTTTGCCTTTATGGAAAAGAGTCGAAAGCGCCTCGGTATTAGAAAAGCGAGAAGAAAAAGAAGAAAATTCTCTAGTCTCTAAGAAATCCCTTTTCAAAAACCCGACATTTTATTTAGCTATCTTCGGTTTCTTTTGCTATTGCGGTTTGGAGGTAACCACGGGAAGCTGGGCGGGATTCTTCTTCCAATATGGCCGTGGGTTCAACACCCAAGACGCCGCAAGGCTTGATTCGATGTTCTATATCGGGATAACCTCGGGTAGATTCGTCTGCGGACCCTTATCGCTTAAAGTCAAAGAGAAGAACATGATAAGGATCGGGGAAACGATTCTTATTTCGGGAGCGATTTTAGCGACGATACCTTCATTGAGCATCCTATCAATTGTCGGCGTTTTGCTAATCGGCTTAGGCTGCGCCCCAATATACCCTGCGATTATCAGAAGCACCCCATATCGTTTCTCTAAGAGCTTGTCGCAACATGTGATGGGACTACAAATGGCGATGGCTTATTGCGGAAATCTTTTATTCACGCCTTTATATGGGCTACTAGTGAAAACCTATAATATCTATTACATTCTCCCTTTCTTTGTTTTGGTTTTAGCGATTTGCATGGCCTTATCCCATGAAATCATCAATTTCAAATTGAAGAAGAGAGATTCCAAATTAAACGAAGAAGAGAAAAAAGAATATTCCACTTTGTAGGAAATCCCTTCCTAAAAATCTGAAAAGCGAATGACAATGGGCTTTTAATCGGCTATATAGGAGAGCGACCTTGATTTTTATGATTGATCCTTCTTTTGAAATCTTTTGCTTGTTTCAGCCGTTTTTAAAAGACTTCCATGTCCCAATTTCCAAAAAGTCTTTTAAAAAGTATTAAATGTCGTTATCCTTTTTCTATGGAACAGAAAATAGAGAAGGGGTCTAGTGCCCCCCTTAAGCTTAATTATAAGCGCACGATGATTATCGGATTTGCTTTTTTTGGCATCCTTCTTTTGTGGCAGGTCTATGACTCTTGGTGCCCGACTTTCTTAGAGCAACTATTCATGAAAGCTTTAGGGAAAACGGATTCCACGGAAGTCCAGTATCTTGTTGGCATGATCATGGCTATGGACAATCTAGCCGCCTTGTTTTTGATGCCTTTGTTTGGCAAATTAAGCGACAAAACGCATACTAAGATCGGCAAAAGAATGCCCTATATTATTATTGGGACGCTAGTTTGCGCGATCGTTTTCCCTTTCATCCCCGTTTTTTATCACTTAAACAATATTGCTGGGGTCATTTCGATGATGGCGATCACCGTTTGCTTTGCGATGATGTACCGCAATCCTGCCGTATCCTTGATGCCTGATGTCACCCCAAAGCCTTTGCGCTCAAAAGCCAATGGCGTCATCAATATCATGGGGTATATCGGCGGCGCTTTCGCCACGGTCTTAGGGATTTTCTTTGTCTTGACGGATTATTTGGGCGAAGGAAAGATAACCTGGGCCACCAATAATATCTGGGCGATTGAGCTTCCTTTTTTGATTGGAAGCATCTTGATGGTGATTAGCTGCATCGTCTTGTTCTTCTCTATCGATGAAAACAAATTGGAAGTGGAACTTGCTCGAGAGATCGACGAAGGCGAAAAAGAGGCCGCGATTGCCGATTCAGTGGAAAATGACGATGAGAAGCCGATGAGCAAAGCGAATAAGAGAATGCTAGTTTGCATCTTGGTCGCGGAATTCTTCTGGTTTATGGCCGATAACGGAATTGGCACCTTCATGCTTAACTATTCCCGCAATTTCTTAGGCACTAGCAGCGCTTCGAATATGGTTATGACAATCATTGGCGGCCTTTGCTCGGTCATCGGGTTTGCCTTTGGTGGCGTCATCGCTTCCAAAATCGGCCGCAAATACACGATCGTCTCTGGCTTATGCTTGACGATTTTAGGGTTATCTGTCTGGCTGACATTGCAATTTCTAATCGGCAAAGGCGCCTATAACGAAAGCACTGGCTACTATGCCTTCCCTTGGTATTTGTATTTGGTCTGGGGACTAAAAGGATTTGGCATGTCTTTGGTCCATCTCAATAGCTTCCCGATGGTCGTGGAACTATGCTCCAAAAAGAAGGTTGGCCAATTCACCGGCTATTACTATATGGCTTCGATGGCCGCCCAAACCGTCACTCCGACTTTGCTTGGATTATTGCTTTTGAACGATAATCTTGATTGGTGGTTCTTACCAATCTATGCCGTGGTTGCCTCCGTTTGTGCCTTAGTCGTCTTTATGTTCGTCAAAAACATCAAATCGACCAAAACACAATTCAAAAAAGGCCTAGAAGCGATTGGAGATGATGATTGATGCCAGCCATATTGACTCATTATACCTTCGCTAAGAAGATGCTTGCCTTCACCGATTGGCGGTATGAAGAAGCGGTGTATTTGGGGACGCAAGGCCCTGACCCTTTCTTTTTCTATGGGCAACTCCCTTGGGCAAGACACGATAAAAATAGGAAAGAGGTCAATGACTTTGGAACTGGTCTTCATCACACCAATATCGCGAGAATCTATGCCAAAATGATGGAAGTGGCCATTAATGACGAAAAAAACAAGGACTTGTATTTTGCCTATATCCAAGGACTTTTCCTCCATTATGTTTTGGATAGGAATTGCCATCCCTATATCTTCAGCGCCTCGGGTTTCTCTGACGATGCCAACAACAAAATGGAATATTCGATCCTCCATACTTATTTTGAGACGATGATCGACTCGCTTATCTCGCATGAGAATGGCACTTACACCTCTCGCCCTCAAAAGACGATAAAAATCGACTCCAAAGATTTAGAAGCCATCTCTTTGCTTTGGAAAAAGACCAATGATCTGACTTTGAAGGATAGAAGCATCAAAGAAAAGACCTTTGCTATCTCCACCAAAGATTATCAAAAGACCTTGCGTCTCACCAATACGCCGCATCTCTTCTCAAAATGCTTCACGAGGGCTATAGCTGGCAAAATGAGCCTCCCTTATTGCATGAATATCCCTAGATCCATCCCTAGCAGATTCGCCAATGTGGATTTCTTGAACAAAAAGCATTCTGGCTTTTTGGATTTTGAAAATGGGCAAGAACGTCACGAAAGCTTTTATGATTTGATGGAAAAGGCCAGCAACGATTATTTTGAGGTCGCTGCCTTGATCAATAAAGCCAAAAATGGCGATAATATCGAAAAAGAATTAGAACTATTCGTGAATAATCTCAATCATGATGGGGCGAAAATCGATGGTAAAAAGATCTATTCTCGCTCGATTTGGCCTAATTATATGCTCCCAAAAGGGAAAGGCCTATAGAGGCCTTTTTCTTTTGCCTTTGCTAAACTTGGCAAAAAAGTTGAATTCCTTATCTTTTTTAGGGAACAAAAATGATATACTAATCGCAGTTTTGAGGTTTTTAAATGGCATTTGGAATACTCTATGATTATTTAATGGGGCAATCTACCCATGCTTTTGACTATTTTGGCGCCCATTTTGGCACCTATACTTACAAAAAAGGCAAGAAAGAAGAAACCATCGAAGGGGTCTACTTCCGGCTTTATGCCCCACTTGCTAGCGATGTCTCGGTCATCGGCGATTGGAACGATTGGGACGTATCTGCCAACAAAATGGAGAAAATCGATCCGTGTGGCTGCTTTGAGACTTTCGTCCCTATGCTCCACAATTACCAAAGCTATAAATTCCATTTCAAGAATGCAAGAGGGCAATATGTCGACAAGGCCGACCCTTTTGCCTTCTATAGCGAATTGAGGCCGCAATCTTGCTCAAGGACTTTCGATATCAACGGTTTTGCTTGGCATGATGAGGAATGGCTCAAAAACCGCGACCGCAATTTCGATAAGCCGATGAGCATTTATGAAATGCATCTAGGCTCCTGGAAAGGCAAAATCGATGGGAGATTCATCTCTTATGAAGAAGTGGCGGATTATTTGATCCCCTATTTGCAAGAGACTGGCTACACCCACGTCGAGATCATGCCTATCACCCAATATCCTTTCGATGGGTCTTGGGGGTATCAGGGAACGGGCTTTTATAGCGTAGATTCGCGGTATGGCAATCCCTTCCAGCTTATGAGTTTCATCGACCGTTTGCACCAAGCCGGATTCGGGGTCATCTTGGATTTTGCCCCAGTGCATTTTGCCACCGATAATTACGCTCTCCGCGATTTCGATGGCTCACCATTATATGAATATGCCGATCCTTCCCATACCTATTCCCAATGGGGGAGCTGCTTATTCGATTTAGGGAAAGATCCGGTTCGTAGCTTCTTGATGAGCGCGATGAACTATTTCCTATGCTATTTCCATTTCGACGGGATCAGAGTCGATGCCGTCAGCAATATCGTTTATTGGGATGGGAATAAGAACAATGGCGAAAATGATGGGGCGACCGAATTCATCAAGCGTTTGAATGGCAAGCTTCATTATGAGCATCCTTCGATTATGATGATCGCGGAAGATAGCACTGATTTTGTTGGGGTCACTCGCCCTACCGAATATGGCGGCTTAGGCTTTGACTATAAATGGGATTTAGGGTGGATGAATGACACTTTGAAGTATTATTCGTTAGACCCAATCTATAAAAAGTGGGAACATAACAAGCTCACTTTCTCAATGGCTTATTTCTATAGCGAGAACTTCTTGCTCCCCTTAAGCCATGATGAAGTGGTGCATGGAAAAGGGACGCTCATCAATAAGATGTTTGGCGATTATGACACCAAATTCGCCTTGCTAAGGAACTTATACACCTATCAATACGCTCACCCTGGCAAAAAGCTTAATTTCATGGGCAATGAACTAGCGAGCTTCGATGAATGGAATGAGAACCGTTCTTTGCCTTGGAACTTATTAAGCTATCCAAAGCATGATTCGGTGAGAAGGCTCTGCCGCGATCTGAATCTTATCTATCACGCCGAAAAAGCGTTGCATTTCGAAGAGCATAACCCCGCTCACTTCGCCTGGACGCTCGTTGATAATAATGACCAAAGCGTCTTTGCCTTTGAAAGGCAGGTCGAAGGAAGCGATTTGCTCTTTGTCTTCAATATGACGCCGAATTATTACGAAAATTACGATGTTGGCGTTTATAATGAAGGCGAATGGTATGAGCTATTCAATAGCGATAAGGACGTTTACGGAGGCTGGAACCAATATAATGGCACTAACCTTTTTACCTCGGCAGGGGCGCCAGAGAATCGCCCATATCACTTAACCATCAAGCTTGGCAGCTATAGCGCTTTGATCATGAAGCGCATTGTCAAAGAAACTCCTAAAGAGGAAGAAACCAAAGTGACAAAGAAAGCGGCTACTAAAAGCGAGAAAGCAAATAAAACCGTTGCTAAGAAAAGCGCTAAAAAAGCGTAGTGACGGAAGAAAAGGAGAAAACAATGTTTAAAAACAAAGCAGATTTCAAAAAAGAATTCGAACTTCGTTTGTCGGAAAAATACGGCCGTGGCGTCGATGACAGCCATATCAGCGAACGTTATGACATCTTAGGAGAGATGGTCCGTGACTATGCTGGCTATGATTGGAGAGCGTGCCGGGAAGCTATGCACAAAGACAATTCCAAGCAATTGGTCTATTTTTCGATGGAATTCTTGATTGGCAGGCTTTTGGTCAACAATATGCAAAATCTTGGCATCTACAAAGTCGCCAAAGAAGGTTTGGCCGATTTAGGAATCGATATCAATGAATTAGAGGATATGGAGCCAGATGCTGGCTTAGGGAATGGCGGTTTGGGCCGCTTAGCCGCTTGCTTCTTGGATTCGAGCGCCTCTTTAGGCTATCCAGTGCATGGCAACACCATCCGCTACGAATACGGATTCTTCCGCCAAAAATTCGTCGACGGGAAACAAGTCGAGCTTCCAGACCAATGGCTGAGCAACGGCTTCGTCTTTGAAGTCAGAAAACCAAAGCACGCCGTGGAAGTCTCTTTCTATGGGCAAGCCGAAACCTACATCAAACCCGATGGCAATTACGCGATCAGAACCGTGAATGCGAGATGCATCCGCGCCGTCCCTTATGATGTTTCTGTCGTTGGCTACAAAAACGGAGTCGCCAACACTTTGCGTCTATGGAGCGCCGAGCCAAGTGAGAAGAATCTCCCGACCGATTGCTCCTTCAACGAATATCTGAGCACTTTGAAAGAGCTTTGCTTTGGCTTATATCCTGATGATTCCACTGAACATGGGCGTTTGCTCCGTTTGCGTCAGCAATATTTCTTGGTCTCCGCGGGTTTGCAAAGTGCGATGAGAGGCCATATGCATCGGTACGGGACCTTGGATAATTTCGGTGACAAATATTGCTTCCAATTGAATGACACCCATCCGATTTTGGCTATCCCGGAAATGATGAGGCTTTTGATGGATGTCTACGGATATGGCTGGGATGATGCCTGGGCTTGCGTCCAAAAAAGCATCGCCTACACCAATCACACCGTCATGCCAGAAGCCCTTGAGAAGTGGCCAGTGAATTATTTCAAGAACCTGCTCCCAAGAATCTACATGATCATCGAGGAAATCAACCGTCGCTTCAATAACTATATGGTCGAAAAAGGCATTGATAATGACAAGCGTTATCAAATGTCGATTATCAGAGATGGGCAAGTCCATATGACCAATATGGCCATTTATGCCGGTTTCAGCGTCAATGGCGTCGCTAAAATCCATACGGAAATCTTAGAAAACTACACCTTCAAGAATTTCTATGAATTATTCCCAGAGAAATTCTCCAATAAGACTAATGGCGTAACTCATCGTCGCTGGCTTTTGTATTCAAATGAATCCTTGGCCAAAGTCATCACTGACCGCATTGGCGATGCTTGGATCAGTAATCCTGATAAGCTTGAGGATTTTGCAAAATTCGCTAACGATAAGAAGACCCAAGAAGCGGTTTTGTCCTCCAAACACGATAATAAGGTAAAATTCGCCGATTTCGTGAAGAAGACCTACGATATCGATATTGATCCAGATAGCATCTACGACACCCAAATCAAGCGTTTGCATGCCTATAAGAGACAATTATTGAATATCTTCCATATCATGGGGCAATATCTCCGCTTCAAAGATGATCCGACTAATTTTAAGATGGTGCCTCACACTTATATCTTCGGTGCGAAAGCCGCCCCAAGCTATGAATATGCCAAACGCATCATCGAGCTCATCTTGAAAGTCGCCGATGTCATCAATAATGATCCAGAAGCCTCTAAATTCATGAAGATCGTCTTTGTGGAAAATTATGGTGTCACTTTGGCTGAGAAGATCATTCCTGCCACCGATATCTCTGAGCAAATCTCCACCGCTGGCAAAGAGGCAAGCGGCACTAGCAACATGAAGCTCATGATGAATGGCGCCATCACTCTTGGCACCTTAGATGGTGCGAATATCGAAATTGCCAAATTGGCAGGCGAAGACAATGAAGTGATCTTCGGGCTAAATGCGGATGAAGTCCAAGAGCTCGTCGACAATGGTTCCTATAACCCATGGGATGTCTATAATAGCAATCCTAGTGTCAAACGTATCTTGGATAGCTTATTCACCGGTCCTTGGGGGAACGCAGACCGCTTCCGTTACATCTTTGATGAAATCATGAATAGAGGCGATGAATACTTCATTTTGAAAGATTATGAAAGCTACGCTGATGCTTGCGATAGAGCCGAGAAACTCTATAGCGACAAAAAAGCCTTCGCCTATTCTTCTATTATGAATATCTCTCATTCTGGTCATTTCTCTTCCGATAGAACGATCGAAGAATACAATAACGACATCTGGCATTTGAAGAAGATCGTCGTTCCTACCAAACATGAATAAATTCGATTTGACTTCTTTATTCGCTCTCCAAAAGGCGCTTGATGAAGAGATTCATTCCCTTCATCACGAATCTTACGAGACGACCTTCCAAAAAAGAGAGCTCGCTTTGCTTGTGGAACTTGGCGAATTCGCCAATGAGACCAGGTGCTTCAAATTCTGGAGTCTTAAAAAGCCTTCGGAAAAAGAGGTGATCTTGGATGAATACGCGGATGCCATCCATTTCTTCTTGTCTTTAGGAATCGCAATCGGAAACGAATCTTTGGTGGGTGAGGTCACACCAACTTACGAAGATTTGACTAAGCAATTGTTGCTCGTTTACGAAGAAGTGGCCTTATTCTCCCTTTCTAGCAAACTCGAGGATTATAAAACCGCCTTCCTCGATTTCTTAGCTATCCTTCCTTTGCTTGGCTATAGTCAAGAAGATCTCTTCATAGCCTACAAAAAGAAACTAGAAGTCAATTACAAGCGGCAAGAGAATCATTATTAAGATGGGGCGACCCATCTTTTTTAATTATCTAAAAAGTGGTCTTTGTTTCTAGATACCACAAACGGGTTATGTGCATAGATGAACTCTTTGTATTTTCTCCCTAGGAGGCATCTTTGAGCTTTTCGCTTTCTTAAAATTCTAGTTCATGATAGAAAAAAGCCCATCGTGCGAGGAATATTATCAAATCGGTCAAAACTTGGCTAAAGAAGATTCTAAAACGCGAATAGGTCTCTTTTTTTGACATAATTCGCCTTTTGATTGGATATTTTATGCCTAAAATCTTGTTTTTTTTTTTTTTGAAATGATAGGATAGGATAAGCGAAATCCAAGAAAAGCTCGATTCAGATAAAAGCTTGCTTGATTTTCGACTTTTGGGGGAGGGGACAGACAATTGAAAGCGAATTTTAAATTTATTTTGATAGGTTTATGTGCGGCCGTGTCAGTTGCGGGTGGGCTTTTGTTCTTGCATTTAGAAGATAGTCTTGTCTTAGATAAATTCACTACAATCAGCGTCAAAGACCAAACCGTTCATAGCCTTCAAGTCAATCTTAGCGATCTTAGCCCTGCTAGCGAAGAGAACTATGTCATTAATATCCAAAGCCAGGATCTCTCCTCACTTAATATCTATCTTAAATTTTATCCCGATGAGAACCCTGGCAATTTGAGCGATTTCCTATCGCTTGATCTATACGCGAATGATATAAGCGTTACGAAATCTCTTTCGGAAGTCTTGCAAAACAAAGAGACTTTCGCTTTAGGTAGCGGTGTTATGAAAATATCTCTTACCTACAAGATGGATAAAGCAGTAGGCAACGAAGCTCAGAATACGTTTGCTAATTTCTACATCGATTTAATGGCAAAAACGATTGCTAGTAAATCATAGGAATAGAAAAAGACGATTATTGTTTTCACTCGAAACACGAGTTTATGGGGTAATATGGGGAAGGATAGCGCAATTGATAACAACGAAAAAAAGAAAAGCGGAATCCGAAAGGCTATTCAAATAGCGATTGATGTCGTTATGGTCTTATTCGTCGCCGCCTCTGTTTTCGTGTTAGCAATCAGCATCGCATCAAAGAAAGATAGCGATGGTACGGCAACTGTCTTTAACACCCAACTTCGCTTTGTTCAATCCGACTCGATGGGAGCGTGTGAGCAAACGGATGTCAGCAATTACAAAATCAAATCCATACCAGTGAAGTCGTGCATCTTCATCGATACGATACCTGAGGATGAAATTAAACGCGATGAATGGCTGAAGACCGTTGAAATTGGCGATGTCTTAACCTTCAAATACGTCTTTACTAAGCAAGAAACAATCACTCACCGCGTTGTCAAAATCGAAGATAACGGCGTTGGAGGCTATAACATCACTCTTGAAGGCGACAACAAAGCTTCCAATACTGGCGTTCTTCAGCAATTCATCAATACTTCCGATGCCGATTCGCCAAATTACATAATCGGTCGCGTCATTGGCCAAAGCTATGTTTTAGGCGTTTTGGTTTATGCCTTGCATCAACCAGTGGGGATAAGCCTTATTATCATCGTCCCATGCGCGATTATCATTCTCCTCAATGTCCTTAGGATCGTTCGCGTATGTAGCGCTAGTAAGAAAGAGAAAGCTCTTGAGGAAGCTAAAGCGCAAAACGATCAAATAGAAGAGCTCAAACGTCAAATCGAATCACTCAAAAAGAGCGAAGCAAATAAAGAAAGAAAGGAGTGATAAAAATGAAAACATTAATCATCGCCTTCATCATCATCGTTCTTATCGTCGCCATCTTTTGTGTCTTCATTGTGCTTAGAGAGATTGTCATCGAGGAGAAAGAAAAAAGGATAAAAGTAAGAAAAACTACTGATGTTGCTCCTCTTATGGAACAAATATCTGATGGCAATGCAATTAAAAGCGAGCTAGCCTCTACTGCTGAAATTGTTCCTATCGAAGATGATAGGAGCGTCAAAGCCGATGCAACAAAGAATACGCTTGATGATAAATATCTTCAACTCGAAGAAGATTATCGTCTTTGTCACGATGAAATCGCGAAAATCGCGGCGGAAGTCGAAAATAACAAACGTTTACAAAACGATAGTTGCAAAGTCGCCAAAAACCGCATCATTCTCTTAAGAATCAAACGAAGAAAAAACTTAAAAAAGAACAAGTTAAGGAATAGCGACGACAACCCTATGAAAATAGAAAAAAATATTTAGTTCATAAATGTCTTGATTAAATCAAAGAAAGGAAACGCTATGAACAAAAAAACAAAAAGCTCGATTATCTTGACTTCGCTAGGCGCGATCGCTTTAGCGG
>CAVAYV010000042.1:0-35254 GCA_963593015.1 bacterium
TTTTAAGAGAAATATCCTCCGCATTCACGAAAACAAGCCCAAATGAAATAGTTGATAAACGCTTTTTCATAAATGACTTGTTTATTTATAATGCTATTATACAAAATAAAAAACCGTCAGCAAGCAATGTGCCCTGTGACGGTTATCATCTAATCACTCAATTCCGTTTGGATTCTTCTTTTGGAAGTTATAAGCATCGCGACAAGCATCGACAATATTTAATGTGGCTTTCCAATGAAGCTCTTTTTCTGCTTTACCGCAGCTGGCGTAATTTTCTGTTACGTCTCCGGCCCTGCGTGGTAACACTTCATAAGGAATCTTAATATTATTGGCTTCTTCAAAGGCATGGACAAGTTCAAGGACGCTTGTGCCTTTCCCAGTACCTAAGTTATAGATAACAAGCCCTGGTTTTTCATCTAATCTCTTTAAAGAGGCAACATGCCCTTTAGCTAAATCAACGACGTGAATGTAGTCACGGATTCCGGTGCCATCTTTAGTTGGATAATCATCGCCAAAAACTCTGAGTTTTGGCAATTTTCCAATCGCAACTTGGGTGATATAAGGCATTAAATTATTTGGGATGCCGGTTGGATCTTCGCCAAGAAGTCCGCTTGGATGACCGCCAATCGGATTGAAATAACGTAAGATAGCGACGTTCAAATCTTTGTTTGATTTAGCGGTATCTTGTAAGATACGTTCAATCATGATTTTGGTTTCACCATATGGATTGGTGGCTTCTCCGATTGGATCTTCTTCAGTCAAAGGCACTCTTTTTGGGATGCCATATACTGTGGCGCTTGAAGAGAAAACGAAATTGTTGACGCCCATCTCTTTCATGATCAAAAGAACATTTAAGGCACTGCCTAAGTTATTTTGATAATATTCCAAAGGTTTCGAAACGCTTTCACCAACGGCTTTATAGCCAGCAAAATGGATGACTGCGTCAATCTTATTTTCCAAGAAGATCTTTTTTGTGGCTTCGTAATCATTGGTGTCAACCTCATAGAAGCTTGGGAGGACACCAGTGATTGTTTGAATGCGGCTTAAAACGCTCTTTTTGGAGTTATAAAGATTATCGGCGATAATTGGGTTATATCCGTTTTGGATAAGTTCAACGACGGTTTCGCTCCCGATAAATCCCAAACCGCCTGTGACTAAGACATTGTGAATCATTGTTTATTCTCCTTTTTTAAAATGATTATTTTTTCTTCGCGGATTCATATTTTCTTTTGATATTCGCGATTCTTTCCGATTCTGCTTCAGAGATTTTCATCTCTCTTTTAACTTCTGATTCTCCTTTGCTATTGACTTCTTGCCAATCTTTTTCGCCATGCAAATCTTCGGCAATGGAACTTAATATCGCCTTAGAGATTATTTGATTGACTTGGCTTTGAATAGCTAAGCGGAATGCCGTCAAAGCAAGAGCATCGCGAAGGTTTTTCTCAGCGCTTGGATCATTGCTTTCAGTTTCTCTCTCATAGCGCCTTTCATAACGCTCAATGCAAGAAATAGTCGCTTCAGCTTTATCATGAATTTGTTCGGTGGTAATAGATTTGAAGAAATGATAAAGGGCACTTTTATCGGCGCTCACGGCCGAATCCATTTCGATAAGCAAGCTTAAATCAGTCATTGAAAGAGTGTCTTTCAAACAAGAAATAGCGATTAAGTATCCTAGATGTTCATTCGTGTATTTCTTTTTTTCTGGAGCTTTGATCATGCCAGCTTTAACGTAGTTATTGACCATGAATGATGTTAGTTTGCCTTTATCATTGATGCTCAGCGGGGAAAGGATTTCATTAATATAAGAAATGACTTGTTCCATGTACAAAGGAACTGGGGCAAGCATTTTCCAATCAGGCAAATTGAAATTTACCACGCCATCTAACCATTCTTTAAGTTCTTTAACTTCTTCTTCCATTTATTTCACCTCTTTCCCAATTCCTCTTTTAATAAGCGGTTGACTTCCGCTGGATTAACCTTCCCATGGCTCAATTTCATGACTTGGCCGACTAAGAAGCCCAAAGCTCTATCTTTCCCAGCTTTATAATCGACAATTGATTGAGGATTTGCATCGATAGCCTGATTTATAAATCCTAAAATTGTGCTAGAATCGGAAACTTGGGCCTCTATATGCAAGGATTTCTTTGCTTCGAGTGGTGATAATCCGCTTTCTAAGACTTTAAAGAGAATATCGCTGCATTGTTTGTGGGATAAACCGTCATTATCTTGCATTGAAGAAATTTCAGCAAGCGTAACGCTATTTAAAGGCAAATCCTTGAACGTGATATTCTTCTTATTTAAATAGGAATTGATTTCAACGATTAAGAAATTGGCAAAGTTCTTCGCGTTTTTGACATGACTTACGCCTTCTTCGAAATATTGAGCCATATCCAAATCGGAAAGGATGATATTCACATCATCTTTGGCTAACCCCATCTCCAAGTAACGAGCTTTTTTGGAATCGTAAAGCTCTGGGCAGCTAGCAATCGCATCATTGACGAATTCGTCGCTTAATTTAATCGGAGTGATATTTGGCTCGGGGAAATATTTATAATCCACTGCGTCTGTTTTCACGCGCATCAAGATTGTTTTGCCACTTCCTTCGTCAAAACGTCTAGTCTCCTGACGAATTGTTCCTCCGCTGAGTAAAACCTGGCTTTGTCTAGCGATTTCGTAGTCAATAGCCAAGGCCACATTTTTCAATGAGTTGATGTTTTTGACTTCGACTTTCGTTCCAAAAGCCTCGCTTCCGATTGGGCGGATGGAAACGTTGGTGTCCACACGCAATGATCCTTCTTCCATTTTGCCATCGCTAGTGCCGCTATAGACAACGATATTGCGAATCCCTTCAACGTATTTTTGAGCTTCGTAGCCATTTTTGATGTCAGGCAAGGAAACTATTTCCACAAGCGGAGTTCCAGCGCGATTATAGTCTAAAAGGGTGTAATCGAGGAAGTGCTCTTGCTTGCAAGTGTCTTCTTCCATATGAATTCTTTCAATTCTAATTTTCTTGCTCGTTCCATCAGGCTCTTCGATTTCGATATAGCCATTTGAGCCGATTGGGCGACGTTGTTGGGTGATTTGAAACCCTTTTGGAAGATCACTGTAGAAATAATTCTTGCGGTCGAAATGCAAGGTATGGTCTATTGTCATATGAAGGGCATTAGCCACACGGATAGCATTAATAACGGCAGCTTTATTCAATAAAGGCATCGTTCCAGGATAAGCCATATCAAAAGGAGTCACCTCGCTATTCGGAAGGCGGCTAAAAGCATTAGGAGAGGAAGAGAACATCTTCGACTTCGTTTTCATTTGGACATGGATTTCAAGTCCGATGACGGCTTCAAAATTCATAAATTGCCTTCCTTTCTATTTAAAACGCTGACTTCGGCTAAACCTGAAACTCTTTCGAAGGCAGAGGCGATTTGGAATAATTTTTTCTCTTCATAGGCTCTTCCCATAAAATTAACGCCGATAGGTAGACCATCAATAAAAGTCAAAGGCAAAGTGATTGACGGAAGACCGGAAAAATTGCCAAGGCACAAATGATTGTCGGCAATCAAATATTCATCGCTTAATTTATCATTGCTTGATTCAAATGTAGGAGCGACGTTTGGGGCCGCAGGAGCATAGATAAAATCATATTCGCTCAAGATTTCATTGATTCTAGCAACAATCTTCGCTCGATTGGATTGAGCGCGCAAGAAAAGTTCTTTTTGATTCTCACTCATAAGGCAATATGAACCGATGACAAAACGACGCTTGATTAATTCGCTGAAACCTTTAGTTCTCGCATTATACATAACTTCTTGATAGGTGTTTCCGCCTTGATATGGCCCAAATTTAATGCCATCAAGGTTAGCGTCATTGCTGGTCGCTTCCGCGCAAGAAATAACGAAATAAGTTGCATACAAGCTTTCCAGCAAGTCTTTGCCAAACTTAATTTCTGAAATAATTGCGCCTTCTTTTTTAAGGGCCTCGAGAGAATTGTTAAAATGATTCAAAACTTCTTTGGAAGAGATCGAATCAACGATATCTTTTATTACGGCGATTTTTAGTCCTTTTATCGGGGTATCTAAATCCTCTTCATATTTTTCAACCGGTTTTTCGCTTGAAGTGGCGTCATTTAAATCGCGCCCAGCCAAAGCATCGAGCAAAACAGCGCTCCCATAAACATCGCGCGTGAAATAAGCCACATGATCAAGAGACGGGGCGAATGGAAATAAGCCAAAACGCGAGATTCTTCCCCAAGTAGGTTTCATTCCGACTAAACCAGCATAGCTAGCGGGTTTTCTCACTGAGTCGCCAGTGTCTGATCCTAAAGCAAAAGGAACGATGCTTGAGGCAACGGAAACTGCGGAACCGCAACTAGAACCGCCCACCAAATGTTTGTGCTCAGGGTCATATGGGTTATAAGTCGTTCCTAAATGACCGGTTGTGCCAGTGCCGCCCATAGCAAGCTCATCCAAAGTGGCTTTGGCCACCATAATGGCTTTGGCATCTTTCAATCTTGAAATAACAGTTGCATCAAAAAGAGGGAGGTAGCCATTCAAAATATTGCTAGAGGCAGTAGTTTCAATTCCTTTCGTGGAAAAATTATCTTTTGCGACATAAGGGATTCCCCACAAAGGATTGTCGATCTCTGGTTCGCCCAAAGAGGCGGCAAAGCTTAAAGCCTCTTCGTCACAAATCTTTTCAAAAGCGTTCTCCTTGTTAGAATGGCAACGTTCCAAAGCAAGCTTAGTAAGTTCTAAAGGAGTAACTTTTTTGTTTACCAAGGCTAAATGAAGCTCTTTCAAAGGCAAATCTAAAAATTCCATTATCCCACCACCTTCGGAAGCTTAATTTGTCCATCCTTGACGCTTCCGGCATTTTTCAATACCTCTTCAGGCTTCAAAGGAGTGGCAGCTTCATCTTCGCGTAAATAGCTTGTCTCACAATCAAAAGGGAAGGTCATTGGGGGATATTCATCCAAACCTTCAATGTCCCCAATTTTTTCCATTTGCTTTTGAAGAATCATAAACTCTTCAAAAAGCGTGTCATATTGCTCATCGCTCAAATCAAACATAAGTCGATTGGCCGCGTCTTTGAGCACTTCTTTACTTATCGTTTTCATAACCGCTCTTTTCTTTCTAGAAAAGAATACCACAACTTAAGGTCTTATATTTAAAGAAAAATTCGAACGAATTACATTTTTGTCTCATTCTAAAAGCAAAAAACAAATTTTAAGAACAAAATATTCTTAAAATCTCCGCAAAACTTAAATGTCTTTAACGTTTTTAATAACATATTTCAAGTTAGTTTAAAAAACTAGAATATATTTTTTCGAAGTCACTTAGTCTAAAATCTTTTTACTAAGGGAAAAATTACTCAGCACATTTTTTCGCTTATAACCATATTAAATATCTCTTGAGAACTTCTAACGAAAAAATATCGAATCCAAAAAACTAAAAAACTTAATCTTTATTAGATTCAATTTGTCTGATCTGCTTTTATTAAAATTTCTTTGAGTTTTTCCTTTCCTAGTTCTTTCGGAACAGGGTATAAAGGATTGGCCTCCTTGTAGGCGTGTTCAGCCAAAAATTCCAATTCAGCATCGTTTTTTATAAGATTTCCAAAATGTGATGGAATGCCCATTTTTTCGTTTAATTCCCGAATCCAGGCAATCACGGCTTTGCTCTTGCTTGCTTTATCGCTTAAAGGATCGATTAAGCTTAAATCATCACATATTTCCGCTAAACGTCTATAAGCTTTTTTATCGTAGGCTTCTAAAACATATGGCAATAAAATCGCATTGGCTAAGCCATGGGATATATTGTAATATCCGCCTAAAGCATGAGCTAAGGCATGAACATAACCAATATAGGCTTTTGTGAAACTAACACCCGCTAAATAAGAGGCCTTTTGCATATTCGCCCTAGCAATTTCATTTGTGTGGTCTGAATAAAAATCATATAGATAATTCTGAATGAGTTTCAACGCGGTCAAAGCATACTCATTTGTTTTGATAGTCGATGAACGACCAATATAGGCCTCTAAGGCATGCGTCAAGGCATCCATTCCTGTCTCAGCGATAGTTTTGGAAGGCAAATTAGACAATAAGGTATCATCCAAAATCGCAACATCCGGTATTAAGACAGGGTCATTGATAGAAAATTTATCTTTGGTTTTCGAATCTATCAAAACCGCAGCCACCGTAGCTTCTGAGCCTGTCCCAGCAGTTGTCGGAATAGCGATTAAGAATGGTGTTTTGTGGTGGACTGATAAGATTTTTTTAAAGCTAGACAAATCTCTACTTGGATAAATTGCTTTAACCCCAATCGCTTTAGCGGCATCGATTGTCGATCCTCCGCCAAAAGCGATAATGGAATCGCAATCGTTCTCTTTGTACTTCAAATAAGCCTTTTCCACGACTTCAAAGGTAGGATTAGGTATAGTCTCATCAAAGATAGTAAATTCTATGCCTGCCGCTTTCAGCGAATCTAGCAAAGGATTGAATAATCCTAATCTAGAAATGGTTTTGCCAGAGACAATCAAAGGATGAATTTTTTTATGATCTTTTAAAATAGAGGGGACCTTGTTCAAAGAATTAGACCCTTCAATCAGCTTCGGCTCAGGAAAAGGAATAAAGTGAGAGGCTATCTTTAGACTCTTTTGATAAATTCTGCAATAGCCCTTAAAAAAGATATTCATAATCTAATTTTATCATTTATATCTCCTTTGGAAGTAACAAAAAAGAGAGCCGACTCGCTCTCTCAAAGACTAATTAATTGTTAGACGCTTCTTTGACCCTAAATTTGGCAAAAGACATTTTAGTTATCGGATTCCAAATGCACAAGTATCTTTAAGGGTGAAGCGTCTCTAATAAAAGAGATGGCAATTGGTGACCGACGGCCGTTTGATCAAGAGCCAAAGCTATGCTTAGCGCCTTCTCAAAAAAAACGTGTAAAAGCAAGAATTAAAAGTAAAAAAGCCCTCTATGTTAGGAGGGCAAAGATTTCAATTAGGTTTATCCGCCTATTTTATTAAGATGAGAAAGTGCTTCTTCTTCGCTGATAACCGTTATCCCTAATTCGTTTGCTTTATCTAACTTACTTCCGGCGCCAGGTCCTGCAATAACTAAATCGGTGTTCTTTGAGACTGAACCAGCACATTTTGCGCCTATCCCTTCTAAGATTTCCGTCATCTCATTCCTTGAATAGTGAGTCAAAGATCCTGTCAAAACGATTGTTTTGCCATAGAAATACGAATGGGTGTCGAGAGTATCTGTGCCTAGATAATTAAAATTAAGGTTATATTCTCTTAATTTTTCAATCATAGCGATGTTTTCCTCATTATGGAAATATTCATAGATCGATTTTGCGCCAACTGGGCCTAAATCCTTGATTTCCAGTAAGTCATTCTCGCTAGCTTTGGCAATTTCATCAAGATTCTTATAGCGACGAGCTAGTATTTTTCCCATCTTTTCGCCAACTTCTTTGATACCTAAGCCAAATAGCAATCTCTCAAGCGACTGCTTTTTGGAATCTTGAATCGCCTTAATAAGTGAGTTGATGGATTTATCGCTCCAGCCATCAAGCTCCTTGATCTCAGAGGCATGATTTTCCAAAGAGTAGATGTCTGGAATATCTTTGATGAATCCTTCGCCGAAAAACTCTTCGACCACTCTTCCGCCCATACCGTCTATATCCATCGCGTTGCGCGAGGCAAAGTGAATCATGCCTTCGATTTTCCGAGACCCGCATTCTTTGTTCAAACAATAATGCAATCCTTTCACTTTCGTTAAAGGAGCCCCGCACACAGGGCAATTAGAAGGCATCATCCAAGGAGTTTGACTGCCATCTCTTTTTGAAACAATCGGGCCAGAGACTTCAGGGATGACATCTGCGGCCTTATGAAGCCCGATAGTATCGCCAATCATTAGTCCCTTCTCTTTGATGAAATCCTCGTTATTCAAAGTCGCTCTTTGAACTAACGATCCTGCCACCCTAACTGGTGAGAGAATCGCGTTAGGCGTGACTCTCCCTGTTCTTCCGATTGTGATTTGGATATCCAATAACTTGGTGGTGACTTCTAATGGGGGGAATTTATAGGCAATCGCCCATTTTGGCTCTTTAGCGGTATATCCCATCGTCTCATAGTCATCAAGATTATCGACTTTGATGACCAAACCATCGATATCATAAGGAAGAGTAGGACGTTTCTCGTTATACTCCCTCATATAGGCAATAACTTCTTCAATTCCGTGTAATTTCCTTCTCTCGTGGTTGGTTCTAAAACCAAGCTCGTCCAAATAATCCAAAGCTTTGGAATGGATATGAAAGCCTAATTCATTCGCGTTGACTAGGTAATACCAAAAGCCTTCGAGCTTGCGCGAAGCCGCAACTGAAGAATCAAGATTGCGGATGCTGCCCGCCGCCGCGTTTCTCGCATTAGCAAATAGCGTTTCCCCGTTAGCCTCCCTTTCTTTGTTAAGCCTTTCCAAAGAGGAATTTGGCATATAAACCTCACCTCTGACTTCAAAAGGGCGCTTTTCCTTCACTCTTAAAGGAATCGAATGGATGGTTATGACGTTTTTGGTGACGTCTTCCCCGCTTACGCCATCGCCTCTAGTCAAAGCATATTGAAGTTCTCCATTTTCATAGATTAATGACATCCCTAGTCCATCGATTTTCACTTCTCCCATGTAATCAATGACATCACGATGCAATATTCCTCTGACTTTGCGGTCCCAATCCCGCATCTCTTCCTCATTGAAAACATTTCCTAATGAAAGCATCAAACGCTTATGGGGAACTTTCCTAAACCCATCTTGCACGGCCCCTCCAACTCTTTCGGTCGGGGAATTTTTCCTTTTCAATCCTGGGAATTCGCTTTCCAAAAGTTTGAGTTCATTCATCAATCGGTCAAACTCCGCGTCGGAAACGCTAGACTCGTTGAGAATGTAATATTCGTAGGTATATTTATCTAAAAGGGTGGTTAATTCTTCGATCCTCTTATTTGCTTCTTCTATACTCATGCTTGTCCTCCTTTTTTGGCGATCCGAGTAAGTTTAGGATGATTGGACATCATGGATTTCCGCCCAACATCATCGAATTGGATAACAAGGATATTCTGCCCTATCTTGTCGACAACAGTACCTTCGCCAAATAGTTCATGCTTGGCCTTATCGCCAATCGCCCAATCATTAATGCCATTATTAAAAGTCAGCGAGGCTTTCTTTATTTCTTTCTTCTTATCGCTTTCCTCAAATGGCGAAACGGCCTTCCCATCATTAAAGGAAGGAACAAAGGAGCTTTTGCTTGAGCCTTTATTGGAATAAGAACCCCTGCTCCGGCTACCATAAGAAGAATAGCCGTTCGAATAGCCTCTTCCTAAGTTATATTCGTCATGGGGGATTTCCACTCCTGCTTCCTTAAAGAATTTTGATGGAATAGAATGAGAATCGGTAACGTAGGAATAGTCGCTATTGCAGGATAAGAAAAGTCTTTTTTTCGCCCTGGTAAAGGCGACGTAGGCAAGACGTCTTTCCTCTTCGCTTCCATCCCTGCCGGATTCTGATTCGGCCCTAAAGCTTGGGAAGACGCCTTCATTCATACCAATCACAAAAACATTGTCAAATTCTAGTCCCTTGGCGTTATGAATGGTCATCAATGAAACATAATTGCCCCCGTTCATATCGTCTTGGCTTGTTAGCAAGGTAACATTTTGGAGATATTCTTCAAAGCTTGCGTCAGGATTATTGTTGGAGAAGTTAGTGATGTCATCAAACAAAGCATTGACGTTACCGACCCTGTCTTCTTCGACATCTTCTTCATTACTGATGTAATTAAAGTAATCGATTTCCGTCACAAAATCTTTTAAAACAGAGGCAAAATCTTCGCCAGTTGAATGCATTCTTTCTTTGGCTTCTTCCATCTTATTAACCACTTTTTGCAAAGAAAGTACGGCTTTTGCGGGGATATTGGTCTCGGTTTTGTCATTAATGCTTAAAATATATTCGTATTCACTTAAATTAGCTAAGCTAGCCTCGCTTTTAATATGGTCAACGGTCAATTCGCCAATCCCACGTTTAGGAACATTCACAATACGTTCAAAAGAAACGTCGTCCTTTGGATTTACCATTAAAGAGAAATAAGCGAGTAAATCTTTCACTTCCATTCTTTCGTAGAATCGTAACCCACCAAAAATCCGATAGGCAATCGCTCTATCTTTAAGCTCGCTTTCAAAGGCTCTGGTCAAATAGCTTGAGCGGTACAAAACAGCAATGTTGCTATAAATCGGATTTCCTTCTGCGTCTTTGTTGCCATCGCCGAGTTTTCTGATTTGATTGGCTACCCATTTTGCTTCTTCTTCTAAACTAGGCATCTTTTTGGTAACAATCGCCTCGCCTCCCGGAGAAGTCGTATATAAGTCCTTAGGAACCCTTTTCTTATTATAGGAAATGAGTTTATTGGCCGCGCTTAAAATAACTTCGGTAGACCTATAATTCTCATTTAAAATGATTGTCTCAGTATTCTTGAAGGATGAATCAAAATTGACGATGATTCCTTGATTGGCCCCTCTCCAAGTATATATGGTTTGGTCTGGATCACCGACAACAAATAAAGCGCTGTCATTTTTTAATAAATGCTCAATAAGTTCCATTTGGGTGTTGTCTGTGTCCTGGAATTCATCGATCAAAATATGGTCGTAGCGGCTCTGCCATTCAGTCGCGACTTCAGGAAAATTCTTTAATATTTCCAAGGTCTTGCAAATCAAATCATCGAAATCGAGCGCCACATTCGCCGTTTTCCTTTTTTCATATTCCACGAAGAACTTGTAATAGATCTTTTCGTCCTCGTAAATTACATTCTTAGGATTAATATTTTCAGGATAAATCCCGTGCATTTTCTTGTTGCGGATGTATCTATTGGCTTTTTTGACGACGTCATCCCCTTTTTTATATCCTAAATCAGGGGCGATCGATTTCACCAAGCGACCGGTATCGTCTTCAGAATAGATCGTGAATCCGATTGGATAGCAAACGTTTTCCAGATGAGTGCCAATAACCATCTCGCCGGTATTCTCATCGAGATAATTATCTTCTACTTCTTTTTCATAGATTAAATATTTATGCTCCGCTCTCAAGAATCGAGCGCAAAAGGAATGGAAAGTTGAGATATTAAGTTTTGGGCAATAGCCGTTATTGATTTCTTCAACTAACTTGCTTGCTCTTTCGCCCATCTCTTTAGCGGCTTTGTTGGTAAAAGTGAAAGCCAATATTCTTGAAGGATCGACGCCCATTTCGTTAATAAGATAGGCAATACGATAAGTAAGAACCCTGGTTTTGCCACTTCCAGCACCGGCGATTACACGGGCAAATTGTGCGGAAGTGCTAACGGCTTCGTATTGTTTTTGGTTTAATAATTCTCTGAAATTCATATGCTAAATAATTATACTCAAGTACGGTTCCTTCTTATAGAAGGAGAGATAAAAAATGGTTTATTTTTGCATCCTAAATCATTATGCCTGAATTATACCTTACGGAGAAAAAACCTAGAAAAGGTGCGGAAAGACTATGAAAACGATGGAAAAAGATGTGAACAGTAGATTTCGTTTAAAAATTCAAAGATGAAATGCTTTTGATATTAGTAAGTTTCCAATCAATATAAGCAAACACTGAAAAGATTATATATAGAAACTAGAGAAATATTATGCATTTAATTAGAGGAATTTTAAACATTGGTTTTCGGATTTTTTATGCATTTTAATCTAGAAATATTATGCATTTATATTCTTAAATCATATAATATTGAAACAAGAGAAGTTGAAAATGGTAGAGTATTTGCCTAGATTGATTGACGAAAATATCGAAGATGCCTTAAATCGTTTCGGAGCAATTTTGATTGCGGGTCCGAAGTGGGTTGGAAAAACGACAACAGCTTCGAAGCATTCAAAAAGCGTATTGAAAATGCAGGATCCCGATAAAACAAAGGGATATCTCTCTATAGCTGACACAAAGCCTTCTTTACTTTTGAAAGGCGATAAGCCTAGATTGATTGACGAATGGCAAATGGCTCCTGTCATTTGGGATGCAGTAAGAAACAGCGTGGATGGAATTGGTGAAAATGGTCTTTATATTCTCACTGGGTCAACTTCAGTAAATTACGAAAGCATCATGCATTCCGGAACTGAGAGAATCATTAAATTAGTCATGTACCCGATGTCTTTATACGAATCAAAAGAATCAAACGGTTCAATTTCCTTGAAAGAATTGTTTGATAATCCTAATTTGTGCATAGATGGCATTGCATCAAATTTGTCATTAGAGGATTTAATCTACGCTTCTTGCCGAGGAGGTTGGCCAACTACCCTAACAAAAAATAAAAAAGGGAAATTAATGACCGCTAAACACTATCTAGATAACATATGTGAAGAAGATTGCTCAGCGGTTGACGGAATTAAGCGAGACCCGATTAGAATGAGATCAATTCTTCGCTCATACGCGAGAAACATCTCAACTCTTGCCAGCGATACAACTTTGTTGAAAGACATCAAGTCTAACGATGCCGGCATGGATGTAAGAACATTGAAATCATATCTCAACGCCTTAGAACGCCTTTACGTCATCGAAGAAGTTCAAGCCTGGCGTCCGAAGATCAGATCAGCAACTGCGATAAGAAGTTCTAACAAAAGAGAATTCATCGATCCTTCAATAGCGGTAGCCGCCTTAAACCTTACGCCAGAATTGCTGCTCCTTGATTTGAGCACATTTGGTTTTATTTTTGAAACTCTTTGCATAAGAGATTTAAAAATATATTCAAACCCATTAGGCGGAAATGTTGCATATTATCACGACAAATACGACTTAGAAGCTGATTGTGTGCTTCATTTAGATGATGGGAGATACGCTTTAATAGAATTCAAACTGGGAAACAAGCAAATAGAAGAGGGCGCAAAACACTTGTTGCGATTAAAATCGCTTATTGCAAAAGCAAATAAAGAAAATGAAGGTTATAAAATAAAAGAGCCAGACTTGTTAATGATAATAACGGGCGGAGAAATGGCTTACACAAGAAATGATGGCGTTAAAATAATACCCATAGGGTGTCTGAAAAACTAGGCTTCAGCCTACGCACATTTACATATGAAGGCATTTAAAGAAAAAGAAACTCCAATTCAAAGCATCGCTTATTTGGGGGTGCTATGCGCAATAGTCGCTTTTTTTACCTTACTGATTGAATTCGTTCCTTTTTCTGCTTTGCCATTAATGCTTTTTATCCCCTTAATCAGTGTTTTTGCAACGGCATACACAAAAGAAAAATACAATTGGGTTTATTTAGTGTCGGCGCTATTGATTTCTTTCATCGTAAGCATAAATAACTACATAGACACCTTGTTTTATGTTTTTCCTCCCATTATCTCAGGGTTCTTTTATGGATATCTAAGAAAGAAAGGGTGCCCAACCATATTGTTAATATTCGCCTCCGCCTCTTTAACAATGGGGCTTCATTATTTGTCTATACCTTTAATTAGAGCCATTTATCAAATCGATATGATTCCTTCAACGCTGAGGCTATTAGGATTAGATAAAATCACAAACATATTGTATGTTGTCCCTTCGTTTATCTTTTCTCTTTCTTTAGGGGAATTTGGCCTATCCTTTTTGATCATCGAGATTATCGAAAAAAGAATTGGAGACACAAATGACGACAATCATAAGTTCATCTACGCATGTTTATCATTGTTATTTTCAATAGCAACGATACTTTTTGCCTTTTATGTTCCTTCTTTAGCTTATTTGTCTCTTGTGATCTCATTCTATTTCGGGCTGGCTTCTTCGTTATTTTTGCTAACGAAAGGCAAATATTATAATTACATCCTCTTAATAGTTTTCTTGATTTCTTCTTTGTTCTTGTTTGCCTATCTTTACAAAAAGATGCCAATGAATACCGGATTAGCTTTAATTTCTTTGCCAATTGTCGCTTTTGATTTATCGAATTTGCTTATAGGTTTACAATATGCAAGAAAGGAGAAAAATCATGATTAAGAAAACAGAAAATTTTCTAAAATCATTCGGGATGGGCCTCGTCTATTTTTTCATATTCCCTTTCATCATCGTTTTCTCTTTTTTATATGGAATATACGGATTATTGATTTTCCTATTAAATTCCATAGGCGGAATCATCAGGTTCTTCAAAGGCGAGGAATTCTTCGAGACCTTACGAGAAGACAAAGAGGTCAAATATATTCTTAAGGTTCAGCATGATTCTTTGCTAAACGGAATCCCTAACAAAAAGGAAGAAGAAGTGAAGCCAAGCCAGCCAACTCAAAACGTTTATGTTCAAAATAATTATTATTCTAGTTCAAAAGAAAACATGAATAATCTGGCAAACACAAATAATCAGATTAATCAGCAATTTCAAAATCCGCAAAATAACCCCGCAATTCCTCACGATAATTTAAAGGCTGCCGAAATTGATTTTTCGGCAAATAACCCGCAAATCGGGGTTATAAATAACAATATTGCTTCCCAAAATAGCGTTCCGGAAATTCAAAAAGCGCCAGCTTTGACAAATTTCCCAACCTATTCCCCGAATAGTAGTGTCACGATTGACCCTTTAGGAGGAAACGACAATGATCCTCGCTAGTGCTTTTTCTAACGAAAACGATAGGCGCATTTTAATCGCGGCTTTCATTATCGTCATCATTCTTTTCATCCTGATTGGCTTAATTGGGATGCTTATCCGCAAGATTATGCAAAAGCAGGCTAAAAGGTTAGACGATCTGGTCGCGGACGCCGTAAGATTTAGAATAGTCGCGGATGAAAAGCATTTTAGAAGATATGCGAAAATCCGTTCCAAAAGACTCTTCTATAAACAAGCTTTTCCACCAATGATGATTCTTTTCTCATCGTTAGTCATATATTTGATCTACGCTGGCGTAACTGACAATTGGAGCCGCAACTATTTTGGTGAATTCGGCGATCTCTTCTTCTTATGGGATTTTGGTGATGAAGGAAGCTACGTTGATTTTTGGGGAATGCATCTGCTTGCTAAATGGCCTCCACTAACCAATGAGCCGCATTTTGAAGTATCGCATATTATCTCATATATCCTTTGTTTGATGTGGCTAATTGGAATCGTTTATTTCTTTGTCGTTTCCCAAGCTTACTTATCTCGCGCGTTTATGATATCCCACCGCGCTAGCACCGTTTATAACAAATCCCTTGATGGCTTTAATTATTACGAATCCATTTACCCCACAAATGGTGCTGCAAATCCTTATACTGGCATTGACTTAAATACCGGTCGCCCAATCGATAGCAATCAGAATAACTTAACTAAGTAAGATAAAACGGCAACACGATGGTTGCCGTTTTGTTTATAAGAACATTTCAATGATTTCCCAAATAATTAAGATAACCATTATTGCATTCAAAGCAGAAAGTAAAAGGAAAAGCCGCTTCTTTGCGAGAGCCTTCTTTTCTTCTATGCTAACTTCAAACATGTCTTGATTGTCATTCATAACGATTAATATTTAAGAGCGCTGCTATTCCTTGGGTATGGTTCGGTATCACGGATATTGCTGATACCAGTAATGTACATTAGAAGCCTATCGAATCCAATACCGAATCCGCTATGGACGCAAGTGCCATACTTTCTAAGATTCAAATACCATTCAAGGCCCTTTTCATTGCCTTGTTTTTCCATTTTGGTCTTCAGGATGTCATAGCGTTCTTCTCTTTGGGAGCCTCCGACAATCTCTCCTTCTCCAGGTACGAGCAAGTCACAGGCGGCAACGGTCTTCCCATCGTCGTTTTCACGCATATAGAATGCTTTGATTTCTTTTGGATAATTGATTAAGAAGGTTGGTCCTTTGACCACTTCTTCAGTCAAATAACGTTCATGCTCGCTTTGTAAGTCCATTCCCCATTCAATTTTATTGTTCTCGAATTTATGGCCATTTTTGACGGCTTCTTGGAGGATTTTGATGCCTTCGGTGTATTCCATTTTAGTAAATGGCTTGTTTAAAACCAAATCAAGTTTCGCTTTGACTCCTGGAGAAACCCATTTATCAAAGAATTCCATCTCATCTTTGGCATGCTCTAAGACATAACGGATGCAGAACTTGATTGAATCTTCGATGCAATCCATGTCATCTTCTAAATCAGCAAAAGCAAGCTCAGGCTCGATCATCCAGAATTCCGAAGCGTGGCGGGTGGTATTGCTCTTTTCAGCACGGAAAGTCGGACCAAAGGTATAGACATCTTTGAAAGCGAGCGCGAAGGCTTCAACGTGGAGCTGACCTGAAACTGTCAAACTGGCTCGTTTCCCAAAGAAAGCGGAATCGCTTAATTTGCCATCTTCATTCGTGCAAACGGTAAATACTTGTCCAGCCCCTTCAGCATCATTCCCGGTGATTTCTGGAGTGTGAACATAAACAAATCCATGGCTTTGGAAATAAGTATGGATCGCATAAGCCAAAATGCTTCTCACCCTGAAAACAGCGTCAAAAGTATTGGTACGTGGGCGCAAATACGCTTCTTCGCGTAAAAATTCAAAGGAATGACGTTTCTTTTGCAAAGGATAATCACTTGCCACATCGCCTAACAAAATAACTTCTTCCGCTTGGATCTCGAATGGCTGGGGGCTATTTGGGGTCATAACGATTTTTCCTTTAACTTCCAAAGAAGCGCCGGTGTTATAGTGGGTTATTTTGTCAAAATCCGCTAAAGCATCGCTATAGACGATTTGAATGGACTTAAAAGCAGTGCCATCATGCAATTGGATAAAACCGATTTTGCCGCTGTTGCGGTTGGTGCGAACCCATCCTCCGACAATCACTTGATCCTTTGGAAAGGCGATTCCTTTATCATAAGAATCGAATAATTCACGAACACTAATAAATTTATCTACCATAATAACCTCAATTCTTCGCTAGGATACCACAAAGCGGGACCAATTTAATGCATTATTCTCCAAATTCCCGGAAATGATCGATTTTCCAGTTTGGGTCGACGCCAAGAGATAATGGCGCAAAAACTTTTTCCTTATATAAATGTTCTGCAACTTTAGCGATCATCGCCGCATTATCGGTTGTGCACCAAAGTGGAGGAATTATCAAATCGATATTAGTTCCTTCAAGCCTCTTTTTCATCTCTTCGCGAAGGTAGCTATTCGCGCTGACTCCACCCGCCAATACGACTTGGGCGACTTTATAATCAAAAGCCGCTTTCGTTGCCTTTTCGATAATCATTCCAATCGCCACATCTTGGAACGATTTGCACATATCATCAACTCTTACTTCTTCGCCTTTCATCTTAAGCTGATTAACGAGGTTGATGACGCTTGTTTTTAAGCCACTATATGAAAAATCGTAGCTATCTTTATGGGCCAAAGGCGCAGGTAAGCTATAAGTATGTTTCCCAAGCTTAGCGTGGTTATCAATTGGAAGTCCGCCAGGATATCCAAGTCCTAGAACACGGGCTACTTTATCATAGCATTCGCCAACCGCGTCGTCTTTGGTTTCTCCGATAATCTCAAAATTAAGGTGATCCTTCATGATCACTAATTCGGTATTGCCTCCGCTTACCACCACGCATAGCAAGGGAAACTTCAATTCGCCGACGTATTCGTTCGCGTAAATATGCCCAGATAAATGATGGACGGGGATAAGAGGTTTACTATAAACCATCGCCAAGGTTTTCGCGGCTTGTAAGCCAACATGCAAACAGCCAATCAATCCTGGTCCTCTAGTTACGGCAATCGCGTCCAAATCTTCGAATCTGATATTAGCTTGCTCAATTGCTTCCTTTAAACAGATATCGATGTTCTCGCAGTGCAAGCGAGAAGCGATCTCCGGCATGACACCGCCATATTTTTTATGGACGGCAATTTGGGTGCTGACAACATTGGAAAGAAGCTTTCCGTCATCAGTTATCGCGACGCTAGTTTCATCGCAGCTTGATTCAATCGCTAAGATTTTTGCCATAATTACAAACTCCTAACTAAGTAAAGGGCGTCTTCGCCATCCTCGTAATAGTGAGGTTTGGTGGTGATACGCACCCATTCGTTTTTTTCGTAAAGTTTAATCGCTTCGGTATTAGATGCTCTGACCTCTAAGGTGATAAAGTCAACACGGTCTTTTTGCTTTTTGCAAACTTCGACCATCTTGTCCAATAAAGCTTTTGCTATGCCTTGCCTACGATATTCGCTTGCGACGCAAATTCGATCGATTGTGGCGCTATCGAAAGTGATCATGAAGTCCAGATATCCAACTATATCCTCTTTGTATGTAGCCACATAAACATAGGCGCAAGGATTCTCTTTCATCTCGTAGGCGATTTGTTCTTCAGGCCAGGGATTATGGGTAAAACAAGCCGCTTCGAGATTAGCAATAGCTTGGATATCGCTTTCTCTTATTTTTCTAATCTTTATATTGCTCATAGAGGATAATTATCCTTCAAATACACCGGTTTTGCGGCCATAACGTCTTTGACGAGATATTTTTCTTGATCGCCACAATTGAGAACTGCAAGGATATTAAATGAAGAATCATTCATGCCTAAATAGCCTAATTCGCCAGAAGGAGTGACTTCTGCGTGGTTTTTTAAATATTCAAGGACTTCTTCATTGGTCCAAATGGTATCTTCTAGCAAACATTTATCGTCGGAATAGATACCAACATAGGAGCGCTTGCTTCTGGCATTGGACAAACATAGAGATACTTTTCCCTGGCTTTTTAAGACTTCGAGGCTAGAGATTAGATACAAAGGCTTATTGATCGCGAAAGCCAAAACCTTGGCGACTGTCAAAGCAATTCTCACTCCGGTATAG
The DNA here is from genome assembly GCA_963593015.1 of bacterium. Classification (GTDB taxonomy): domain Bacteria; phylum Bacillota_I; class Bacilli_A; order RFN20; family CAG-826; genus UBA4951. The sequence continues at coordinate 18,822 of CAVAYV010000042.1, forward strand.
GAACCAGGCCCTTTTGTGGCGACAATATAGTCGATGTCATCTTTAGTGACGTTGTTCTTTTTTAGCATCTTGTCGAGCATATCGATAAGAAGTTCGCTTTGCCTTTGCCAAGCTGCTTCATTTACCGAATCTACGATTTTATGATCAACGGATAGCCCTAATATAAGCATCGCGTTTGAAGAATCGATTAATATTCCAGTCATTAGAATTTCTCCTTGATTGCTTTGATGATTTTCTCAAAATGTTGAGCGTCGCTTTTTAAGGTGATGCGACGTGAATTGTCGCCTAAGTTTTCCAAAACGATTTCTAATTTCTCATCTGGGATCAAAGGAAGGATGTATTGAGGCCATTCAATGAAACAAACCCCGTCTCCTTCAATGTATTCATCTAGCCCAATTTCGATATTTTGATTTTCTAATCTATAAGCATCAATGTGGTATAAAGGCAAATCACCTTTGAAATAGCATTTCATGATGTTGAATGTCGGTGATATGACTTCATCTTCGATATGGAGAGCTTTGGATACGCCTCCGACGAAAGTCGTTTTTCCCGCGCCCAAATCCCCTTCAAGCAAAACGACATCGCCTCTAACAAAATAAGGGGCGATAAAAGAGCCAAAATCTTGGGTCTTTTCTTTGCTATCGCTTATAAAAGAATATTCCATTTATTTTTACCTCTTTGTTGCGCTTTCTTCTTTTGAAGAGTCATCTTTATGGAGGACCACAAAGGGTTTATTCTCTTCTAAAAAAGAACTATACATTTTCATCATTTCTTGATCGATGAAAGGAAAATCTTTGTTTTTCATCATGAGAAGGACTTCTTTCATGGACTTACGGATGGCTTTAGTTAATTCCGATGAATAGCCATAGGTCAGAACATGCCTTTCAAATTCCTGCTCATCAAGTTCTTTAATCCCTCCGTCAGGGAATAGTTTAACGTCAAGATCATAATCAATGTATTTCAGAAATCCTTGATCGAATATTGCCGGAGAAGCGATATTGACGTAATAGCAAAGTCCGTCTTCTTTCATCATGCAGATGACATTCATCCATTTGTTTTTGAAAAGGATGAATAAAGCATGCTCTTTGGTCATCCAACGCCGTCCGTCATTTTCTGTGACTAAGCTTGCTCGAGAGCACATCACCCAATATTCAGGTGTCTCTTTCAGCAAATACGCCGGTGACCATTGACGATGCAAAAGTCCGTCATGTTTATAGGCTTGAACAGGAATCCACCTATTAAAACGTTCATTATTATTTTTATCCATAAAAAACCACGAGCCTAACGGCTTGGCTTTATTATAATTCTTTAAGGAAATAGAGACACACTTTTTATATAAATAAAAGCTTGTTTGGAAATTAATAAATAAAAAACCATACCGAGAAGATTTCGATATGGAATTTATTTTAGTCTCTATATCCGTTGATGGCATCGATTGCCGAGAAGACAATCTTAAGGTCGGCGCGATAATGCTCAGTTGGGGCAGGGTTAAAGGCATTATCAAGAGGCAAAACCATCAAATCGTCTTCGTAGCCTAACATGAAGTAAGTATGGCCAGCGCGATAATTGACGGCGACATCCACCAAAGTTTTATCGGTAGTCAAACTCTTAATGGCCTCAAGAGCTTTCTTGGTTAAGCCTTTTTTCGCACCTTTGGTGCCATAAATCGCATAATCCTTGTGATCCTCTAAAAGGCTATAAGAATTCAAATTAGTTGGAGGCAAAGCGCGCTTATTGCCCTTTAGATAGACGATGAGGTCATTGCCATTATAATCATTTGGGGCCACGACCATCTTACCAACAAAAACAGTCCTTAAGCTGTTCTTTGGGCCACGGGTTTGCGCTGCGCAGTCGACGACTTTGATTTCATTATCGTGATAAGTGAAGGTGATTAAATCACGGGATCCTACCTTGACGACATCGCCATATAATCCGCAGGCGGTCAAATCTTCGGGATTGATTTTGCAAGAGGCGCCGCCATCAAGATTGCTGACGCCTAAGCCAGACAAAGCATAAGCATTGGAGAAATCATAATATTTGGCAAAATAGTCAGTCATCGTTTTGTCGATTTTCTTACGAGACACAAAGCTATATACGCCCAGCAAGATTATCGCGAAGGCGATTACGCCTAAGGTGATATACATCGCATATGTTTGGCCTTTGAATGGGGCGCAGCAATTTGGGATGACATACCCTAAGACAATGAGAGTCAAAGCACCCATCGTCACAATCCATTTCACGATATTGCTCTTTTTATAAGCTTGGTTGAAATCCTTTCTTGCGTTTTCGACATTCGCAAGATTCTCATCGCTATATTCGTAGGTGATTGGGCCTTTCTTCTTATCGTGAGGGTTACTAGGAGCTTCCTCGGTAACCAAATCTTCCTCTTCTTTGTAAAGATTGATTTCAGGATTTGGCTCTTTTTCTTCCTCTTTTGTCTCTTCTTTAGTTTCTGGAGCAACCGGTTCTTCGTTTTTAACCTCATCTGCGAAATCGCTTTCCGGTTCGCTTTCTTTAGTTTCAGGGCTGATGATTTTTTCATCAGTCACTTTTGCTTCTTCAATTTTCTTTTCTTCTTCCATATTTTTTACCTAATTAAGGGAGACCCCTATTTGTGCATATAGATTATAAACGTTTTAAACAGCAAAAATCTTGGTTTTATTTTAGATAAAAGGCTATTTATTCTCTGATAGTAGGGAAGAGAGAATTAATTTGGCAAAGTGGCCCATATAACGCCATTAAAACAGCGATAGCCAAAGCACCCGAAACGGGAATATAAACTGCGTTATAAGCGATAGCGGCGCTAAAATTATAGCCATAGACCACCATCGAGGAGGCGCTGCTGCCGACAAAGCGGACTAAAGTCGATAAAAATCCAGCCAAAAGTAAATACAACTCGCCTTTCAAACTATAGCCTTTTTGACCCGGAACCAAGATTACCTTCGAGAAAAAGCCCATGATGGCGACAGAGCCAAAACCAATCAAATAATCAAAAGGATATGTAGCGAATCCATAGCCGTCAGTTAAGCAAGTGAGTAAGCCATAAATTAGGCCCGCTGCGATAAGACCATGCGCAGGGCCATGTCTTAAGGCGATAATCATTAAAGGCAGCATCTGGAAATTTGCGCTTCCGCCAGAGCTACCTAAAGGAATCTTTGCAAAATTAAGCCCAAACGCAAGAGCAATAAGAATCCCGTCTTCCGCAATGTCACGAATGGTAAATTCATCTTTTGAATAATCGAATATCAATGCAAAAAGGGCACCAATCGCAAGAAATATAATGCTTAACGAGGCTCCATAGCCAATTGAAACATCATTATAATTTGCAATCGCACTGGCGTTGTTACTAAAAAATTCGCGAGCTAGAAATAACAAGCAAGCAGCGATGATAAACGATAAGGAAGTCACAGTCGCAAAATTCTTTTTGCGTTTGGAAAACAAAGCAAAAACTATGCCAAGAGCAATCAATCCGATAGTGAGCCACATCGTCCAGTTCATCGGATACAAACTATTGAAATAATCCCACAAGTGAACATCAAAATATTCTTTCACCTTGGTTTCGCCAATATAAAATTTTGTATTATAGGTAACAACCGTTCCTAGTAAAGAAAGTATCGAGGCAATGCCAGCGACAAAGGAAAATAGATAACAATAGTTTTTAAAAAATCCAACCACTTTGTCTTTTTTCGCTTCTTCATCCATAAAAAATCCTCCAAGATGAACACCCAGAGGAAAATAACCTAAAAAGTGGTTTACCTCCGCCAGCATTATCTGGATCAGGTGTTCCGTCAAGCCTACTATAGGCTCCTCTCAGCCTGCTGTTAGCAAGCTCCGGATAAAACTAGACTATGCTTATTTTATTTGCCAGTCAATAGATTCCACGCCTTTGGCTTCCAAAAAGTCATTGCATTTCGAAAATAGTTTTTGATTGAACCAGCCACCCCTATTCGCGCTTAAAGGAGAAGGGTGGACGGCCTCTAGAACCAAATGGTTCTTATTCGTTATCATCCTTTTGTACTTTTTGGCAAATCCTCCCCAAAGCATAAAAACGATAGGCTGATTTAAAGAATCTAAATATTTCATAACCTCTACCATGAAATCATCATATTCTTTTCGATTATGGGACAGAGGCGAATTCGCTCTAACGGTCAAATAAGCGTTGAGCAAAAGAACTCCTTGTTTGGCCCAGTGACTCAAGTCGCCACAATCGAAATTCATCTTGAGGCCCAAATCTTTTTCTATTTCTTTATATATGTTAATCAAAGACGGAGGAAGATCTATCCCTCTAGGGACAGAAAAAGACATTCCCATGGCTTGCCCAGGATTATGATATGGATCTTGACCGATAATGACCACCTTCAATTCCTTAGGGTTCGTTAGTTTGAATGCTTGAAAAATCATATCCCGAGGCGGATAGACAGTGTAATTCATATATTCTTCATCAAGGAAATCATGCAAACTATTGCTAAAATCTTTTTCCTTTATAGAGTCAAAAAAAGTTTTCCAATCTTGAATCATGCAATCATTATCATTATTTTTTTGAAGAAAGCCACAAAAAAGGAAAAGAGAAAATCTTTTTTAAAATCGTTAATCATCTTCATTCTAGAAGAATAAAAAGATTCTCCTAGCAATTCGACACTCAATATCCACATTTGCGTTTGTTCCTTGTTCAGCGTTTTACGGTTTTTGTATTATAAATAGATTTTCGATACAGTTTTTTGTTTTGCATGGTACTTTTCAATGACATTTTTTGTATTGTTTAGTTGATTTTGTTAAAAATTTTTAGCAATTATAATTTTGATAAATAAAATGCTTAAAAGAAATATATATATATATTTAGAATCATGGAAAAAGCAAAAAGACCATAACACATTAATAATTTATGGCGCTAGACAAATCGGCAAAACAACCTCAATAAGGAAATTTGCTTCAAGTTATAAACGTTTGGTGGAAATTAACTTCGTTGAGAATCCAGAATTCAAGCAAGCTTTTGTGTCTTTTAACGTGGATGATATCATTAGATGGCTGTCATTTATGAATCCCGAATTTATCTTTGATCCTCATAACACCTTGATTTTCTTCGATGAAATTCAAGATTTCATGGATGCAACGATTGCTCTCAATTTTTTAAGCTTAATGGAAATATGATGTTATCTGTTCTGAGCCTGCCTTAGGAGTTAATGCATTTTCAATTTCTAGCGTTTCCGTCGGATTTAAAGATGAATACACATTGTTCCCTTTTGATTTTGAAGAGTTTTTATGAGCAAACTGATATGACCAAAATCTGATTGATTATCTTCTTGATTGCATGATCTCCAAGAAACCTTTAGAAAAGATTTATTATGAAAAATTAAAAGACCTATTTAGGGATTTTATTGTCTTAGGAGGATTCCCAAAAATCGTTTCTGCCTACTTTGAAAATGGGCGCAATTTCAGCAACATCCTTCGCTTGCAGAAAAACATTTATAATGACTACGTCGATGATATATCAAATATCTTTCAGGGATTGACATCGCTAGAGCTCAAAGGGTTTTTAAATCCGTGCCGACTCAATTAGCGAAGGACAATCACAAATTCCAATTTTCCAAAATTGGACATGGAGCCAGACTCAGCGAATACTACGAAGTTTGTGATTGGCTATCTAATTCAGGAGCAATTTTAATCGCAAACAATTGCAAACTTTCCTTGCCTTTAAAAGGAAACGAAGAAATCGATAACTTTAGAATATATTACGCTGACACAGGCCTTCTAATCTCATCATTGGACGATGAATCTCAAATGGATTTAAGAATGAATCAAAATCTCTCTGTTTACAATGGAGCAATTTACGAATCGATTGTGGCTTCCGAACTTAAAAAGCAAGGCTACGATTTATTCTTCTTCAGAAATTCAGATTCCACGATGGAATTAGATTTTCTAATCCGCTTTGAAAATGAAATCATCCCTTTGGAAGTAAAGTCTAAAAACGGAAGAACGCTTTCTTTGAATTCGCTAATTTCAAAAGATTTAAGCAACATACATCATGGCATCAAATTTGCTGATAGTAATATAGGTTCCACAAATAGCATAGCAACCTTCCCACGCTTTTTAGCATTCTTGCTTAAAAGATTTTTAGACGCCATTCGCAGATAACGTTTGCATCTGACACCCGTCATTTCGCTTAATCGATAAAAAATCAGAAAGAAATATCGAAACGTGTGCCAACACTCTTCTTTTGTTTTATAATATCCGCGCTTACCTTGTAAGCATGTTGTGAATTGTAATAAGGAGAAATAATCAACATGTCCATGATTGAAAAAGTTCATGCTCGTCAAATTATCGATTCCCGTGGCAACCCAACGGTTGAAGTCGAAATTACGACCGATGAAGGCGCTTTTGGTCGCGCTGCTGTTCCAAGCGGAGCCTCCACTGGCGAACGCGAAGCCTTAGAGCTCCGTGATGGCGATAAGAAATACTTCGGTGGAAAGAGCGTTCTTACCGCTGTTAAGAACGTCAATGAGATTATCGCACCAGCCCTTGAAGGCAAATACGATATCTTAGACCAAGTCGGCATCGATGAATGCATGCTTAAACTTGATGGCACTGCCACCAAATCCAAACTCGGCGCCAACGCTATCTTAGGCGTTTCCCTTGCCGCTGCCCATGCCGCTAGCGATTTACTCGGAATCCCACTCTATCGTTATATCGGTGGGCCAAACGCCAAGCAACTCCCAGTCCCAATGATGAACGTCATCAACGGTGGCAAACACGCTGATAGCTCTGTCGACTTCCAAGAATACATGATCATGCCAGTCGGTGCCAAATCCTTCAGCGAAGCCATCCAAATGGGTGCTGAAACCTTTGCTGCCCTCCGCAAAATCTTAAAAGACAGAAACGATATCACCGCTGTTGGCGATGAAGGCGGATTTGCTCCAAATGGAATGAAAGATAACGAAGAGCCATTAAAGGTCCTAGTTCAAGCCATTGAAGCTGCCGGATACAAAGCTGGTCCAGAAGGCATCATGCTCGGTATGGACGTCGCTTCTTCCGAATTCTACAATGCCTCCACTGGCAAATATGAATTAACCAGAAGCCACCAAGGCGAAAAGACCACAGATGAAATGATTGATCTCATCGCTTCCTTCGTCGAGAAATATCCATTGATCACCATCGAGGACGCTTTAAGCGAAAACGATTGGGCTGGATGGAAAAAGCTCACCGCAAGACTCGGCGGCAAAGTCCAACTCGTCGGTGATGATTTATTTGTCACTAACAAAGTCTATGTCGAAAAAGGCATAAAAGAAGGCTGCGCCAATAGCGTCTTAGTCAAGGTCAACCAAATCGGTTCCTTAACCGAAACTCTTGATACCTGCCAAAAAGCTATGCGCGCTGGCTATACCTGCGTTGTCAGCCATCGTTCTGGTGAAACCGAAGACACCACCATCGCTGACTTAGTCGTTGCCTTAAACGCTGGACAAATCAAGACCGGTTCCATGAGCCGCACTGATCGTATCTGCAAATATAACCAACTTCTCCGTATCGAAGAAGAACTTGGTGACAAGGCTGAATATCCTGGCATCAAAGCTTTCTATAACATCAAAAAATAAGCTTTTTGCAAATCTAGCCACCCTTAATTGGGTGGCTTTTTATTAGGCATTTAAAAAAGAGCCAACGAGTGACCCTAATTAAATCATCAATAACCTTTAACAATCTTTTTGATTTTTAAGATTGTATCAGTGCAATATTGGAAGGAAGGATAAGCGGGGGAATTAAGGATAACATTATCCTTTCCGCATTCTAAGCTAAAGCGATACATATCGTAAGAATCTTTATAGATGAAGAAATAATAAGAACCGCTATAAACTTCGCCACCTTTAGTGCCATCATAAACCCTTGCGCTACAAATCGCCTTTTTCACTTTGTTTATGGCAAGATGGCATTTATCTTCGCTTGGGTAAAATGGGGATACTGCCAAAACCTCCCCTTTATAGCTTTCCACCATGAAGCGATATCCATCAACTGATGATCCGATAACAAATTTGCCCATAACATTTTTCCTCGCTAAAAGTATATCAAAAAACAAAGAGCAATGTTTATTAAACATAAAAATATTTTTAATCAAAAAGCCTTAAAAAGATGGGGTTTTGAGCGGTTTTTTATAAAATCTAAGCAAAACAAAAGCAATTTACCATCCATTAATATATAATTTCGCCAAATATAAGGAAAACCAAAATGAGCGAAGAAGAAAAAATAATCCAAAAAATTCATTACGAAGGTGATGAAATCAAAGTTTCTTATATTACTTTCTTTAAAACAAACATCTATTCAAATGTTTCACTTAGTTCTTGGATAAGCTTCCTCATATTCATCATAGGGTGGCCAGCTTTATTCACACTTGTATATTTTTCTGAAAAAAGAAGTCCTTGGGATACGATGCTATATGTCATGCTTGCTGTATTTGTTTTGTTTTTGCTATTCGCATTCCTTTTAGTCCCTTACTCTCTTTATTCAAACTCTAAATCAATCAAAAGCATTGATGACACTTTTACCGAAAAAGGGATAAAAATCGAATCATCCTCTAAAGTTAATGGCGCCAACGCAAATATAAGCATGTTTTTATCTTTTGATGATTCCTTCAAAGCAAAAGAAACTAAAAAAGGATACTATTTTGTCTTCCGCTTGCAAAAAAGAAATCAAAGAACGGGCGAATACATAAAAAAAGAAGGCGAAAAATTATCTGAGGAGACAAAAGCCTTCCTTTCGAAAATGGTATACGAAATCAACAATCGAAAATAGGAGTGAGGTAATCACTCCTATTTCTTTTCTTCATGATATTCTTTTTCGGCGTTAACGTTCCAAAGATCGGCTTTGTTATGGTCATTTTCGATAATCTTATCCGCAGCCAATAAACCGGTCAGCATTGAATGATCCATGTTGTTATAACGGTGTTGTCCATTTCTTCCAATGCAATATAGATTTGGAATCTTATCGAGTTCTTCTTTTACTTTGTCAAAACGGTCATAGCTCCCAAAATAGGCGGGATAGGCTTTCTTAACCTTGATCCTTGTGCTATCTAAGACGTTTTTCTCGCTTTCGATGATTCCCATCGAAATAAGTTCTTTGATGGCCATATCTATGAAATCTGAATCAGAGGCATTCCACATCGCATCACCTTCGGAACAAAAATATTCTAAGCCAATCCAAACTTTATGGAGAGGGTCACTAACCATATAAGGAGACCAGTTGTTGAAGATTTGAATGCGGCCCATCTTAACGTCCCGTTCTTGAACATAGATCCAGTTATCAGGAACGATATTATTAAGTGTCTTGATTTTCGTTTCATTTTTGATTTTCAAGTCATCTATTAGCAAACCGACCGTGATGAAATCGCGATAAGGGAGAGATGTCGCGATATCATAGGATTCAGAATCAATGTTATCTTTTCCGATTGCTTCAAACAAATCTTTGATTGGCATTGAAGAGACGAATTCATCGGCAATGTATTCATTTCCTTTGTCTGTCTTGACCGATTTAATCAAACCATCTTCATTCTTATTAATTTCAGTCACGGTCTCGCCATAAACGATATTGACGTTTTCTTTGCTAGAAACAGTCTCAGCCATCTTCGTAAAGAATTGCCCTGGGCCGTATTTAGGATATTCGAATTGGGAAATCAAAGTGGTTTCCACTTTGTTTTTGTCTTTCTTAAAGGGTTTAGCGATAGCGCTTCCTAAAGCTTTCCATAGCGATAGTCCCTTGACTCTTTGTGCTCCCCAATCGGCAGAAAGTTTTGAAGGAGACACGCCCCATAGTTTTTCGGTATAGCCTTCAAAGAAAAGCTGATATAAAGGTTTACCGAACCTGTTGATGTAGAAATCTTCCAAAGAATCTTCTTTTCTTTTATGGATAGAGCTACCAATATAGCCGAAACCGCATTTCATGGTTTTGGCAAAGCCCATATTAATGAAGGTTCTAGGCTTTATCGTGATTGGATAATCGAAAAACTTCTTTAAAAAGTAAATGCGGCTGACCCTATTTCTTAATAGCATCACGTTATCACTTTTCTCAGGGTCTGGTCCGTCTTTGGCATAAGATTTTGCATTATTAAGGATTTTATCATCCAAGGCCGGTGCCCCTTGAATAGGCATTAATTCATTCCAAAGATTATTAATCCTTTCGTTTTTCGTAAAAAATCTATGACCGCCGATATCGATATGATTTCCATGATATTCAGCGGTTCTAGAAATTCCGCCAACGAATCTCTCGCCTTCGATGATCGTTACTTCAACATCTTTGTTTTTTGAAAGTTCATAGGCTGTTGATAACCCAGCCGGGCCTGCCCCTATTATCACTACGCGTTTTTTCATAAGTTCACCTCTTTATCATGAGATAGACATTCATTAATAAATGATACCAAATAATGTTATTAGGAAAAATAGAAAAACACTTATAATACATTTATGTATTTACTTGGATATTCAATTGCTTTTTCATTCATCGCGGTCGCGTTTGTTTTTGGGATTAAGGTATTAATAAGGTTTTTGAAGAAAAATCCTTTAATCGAAAAAGATGATTTAATTCATTATGCGTTTTCTTTTGTTTTTGTAGCACTTGTGTCCTTATCGCTTACGTTAATAATCATTTTGGCTTTTGGAGGCATAACCTTTGCAAATGCCATGTATTATTTAGCGTTCTCAAATCTCGCTCTAGCTTTAATTAACCCTTATCGATTTTACAAAAATCTTAAAAACAAAGCCGTTTTTGCAAAGGAAAACCGCGCAAAAACCATCCGTTCTTTCTATTTGGTCATATTGTTGCTCCTTGAAATATTCGCCTTTAATTCCAGAGCCTATAAAACGAATGTTGTACCCTCATCTTTCGCGATGAGTGATTCCTCTATCAAGGTAACAAGCGGCCTTTTGAAAGATGACAAGCTTTATTCGGACAACCAATGCCTAAGTTTTGAAATCGGCGCGAAAGATAATGTCGGGAAATCGTTAACTTTGAATTTCGTAGACACCGAAAGCATGTCTTTGACCGTAAACATTCAATCATACAAAAATGGCATATTTGTCAATGAATATACATATACGGTTAATCCAGTTGTCCAAGAACATAATCAATTGGGTTTAAAAGACGATGGCGCTACCTATTACAGTGTCAAAATCGTCTATGACAACACGGTTAGAATAAACTCTGGCGATTATAGCGGAGAGAAATTTAGTTTTGTTTTATCTTCGGTTGTTCTCAACCAAAACAATTATTTCCATTTCTCGCCTTTAAGATTTTCTCTATTGGCGCTTCTAGGGATTATCATTATAGGGCTTCCTAATTACACAAAAACATATGCCGAAGAAAGCAAAAATGTCACAAAAAAATGCCGGATCGGCATCATTGTTTTTGGATTTGTCTTCTTTTTGGGGGCTTTGATTTATGTCTTTATAAACAGTAAGACATGTTTAAACGATTACCCTTTTAAAAATAATCTTGGCGATTACGATATGTATTCGCAGTTATTTGATGCTTTCATGAAAGGCCAAGTGAACATTGATCTTCCGGTCGGAGATGGTGCCATAAAGTATTGGGATCATGCCTATTATAACAATAAGGTTTATGTCTATTTTGGGGCACTTCCGGTATTGATAACATCAATGCCGTTGTACGCGATTTTCCAAAAAGTCCCTAACGCCACCGGACTAGAAATTTTAGGATATGCGATATATATTCCTTTCTTATTTTTGCTAGTAAATGAATTAATTGGGGCCTTTGATAAAAAAGTTAAATGGCAAACCGTTTTATTTGCTTTGTTCGCTGTCTTCTTTACATCATTAAGCATAATGATTATCACCTATAAAAGCTATTGGATGGGCGATAATCAAGCGGCGCACAATCTAGTGAGCGAAGCGAATTATCACGTTCCTTTAATTTATGGTTTGGCGTTTATGGATGCCTATATTTTCTTGGCGTTACTCGGCTATCAATACGAAAAACTGAGAAAATATTTCTTTCCTTTGTCAGGTCTAGCCTTTGTTTTCATGGTTGCATCTCGTCCAAATTTAGCCTTATCAATCATTATCGCTTTCCCATTATTCCTATTCCCGTTGATTCAAAATTTCAAAAACGTCAAAAAGAATCTTTTAGATTTCTTGCCAATGTTTGCGATTCTTTTCCTGGGCGCTTTCTTTATACTAAAGTATAACAAAGACAGATTCGGTTCCTATTTTGAATTCGGGGCCCGTTATCAATACACGGTTTCAGACATGACGAACATGGGTTTAAAGGCGAATGCTTTAATCCCGGGATTCTTGCACTACTTCTTTAACCCATTCTCTGTTAATGGAAACACATCCTTCCCTTTCATTTATTGCACAAATCCGAATTTTACATCTAACTTGAAAGATTATTCCACCTATCTTAATGGAGGTATCGGAATAATGATGATTCCAGCTTTCTGGATGATGCTTCTAACGCCATTCTCTCACGTAAATGGTGAGGACAAAGGCTTGCACTTATTCCGCCAAATGTTCTTGCCTGGCTTAATCATTTTCACGATGGTTAGTTATGCTTTGGCAGGTTTATGCCCGCGATATTTGATTGAGCCCTACCATTTAGCTTCTTTAGGGGCACTTGTCGGTTTCATCAGCTATACGCGGAAATACGAAAAAACAATTGGAAATCAAATTTATTTCTTTGCCACCGCCATAATAATCGGATTGTTCTTAGTCATGAACATCAATTTTGATCCATTCGACGGTTTAGGCGCTTCGGATTTAAATGGGCTAATGCTACGAATTAGAGAAATCTTTAATGATTTCAATACGGTTTTTAAATAAAAGATCTCCTTATCATCGAGACATTGTATGTTTACTAGTGCAAATAAGAAATTAATGGCAATTTAAAAGATAGCAAAGAAAAAATGCGAAAATGCTATAATTCCAAAGTTATGAAAAAGAAAGTAATCATCGTTGGTGCGGGAATATCAGGAATGACGGCAGGAATATACGCCTTAGAAAACGGTTTTGATGTTTCAATATATGAGAAGCACTCTTTGCCTGGTGGCGAATGCACGGGATGGCAGAGAGATGGCGCCTTTATTGATGGCTGCGCCCATTGGATTGTCGGAACAAACCCAAAAAGCGAGCTTTTCCCTTTATGGAAGCATATCGGCGCTTTCGATGAAAATTCTAAAATCTATGATACTGAATATTTCACTAACGTTGAAGTGGGTAACGAAATGGTGACTTTCTACGCCGATAAAGAAAAACTAAAGCAAGAATTATTAAGAATCAGCCCTTCCGATACGAAGCAAATAAAGAAGTTATTGAAAGGCATTGATGCCTATTCGCACGTTCATATCCCCGTTGATAAACCAATAGATATGATGAATATCTTTGAGTTAACTAGATTCGGCATAAAGTCACTCCCGATGGCTTTTGCCTATTTAAAGTATAAAAAGATCTCCATTTCGTCTTTTTCCTCTAAATTCAAAAGCCCTCTATTGCAAGAGGCTTTCGGCCACATATTATCCGGAGACTACAATATGCATTCCTTATTATACGTTATGCAGACTCTGGCTAAAAAGGATGCTGGCGTAGTTGAAGGAGGCTCGCTCCGATTAGCTTTAAGGATCAAAGATAGATTCGAAAAACTCGGTGGTAAAATCCATTTTAACGAAGCGGTCACAAAAGTTAATATTGACGGCAACAAAGCCGTATCGATATTAACTTCAAAAGAAAACAAAGCTGAAGGGGATTATTTTGTGCTTTCCGCCGATGCCCATCACTCCTTATATGACTTATTAGGTAATCAATATAAACTGCCGTTTTTAAACAATCGTTTCGAAAATCTCGCTAAAAACCCTTTATCTCAATGCGTTTTGTGTGCTTACAAAGTTAATAAAGATATTTCCGATTACCCAAAAATGCTTGGTTTCAAAGTCCCGCCTTTTAAAGTTGCCAATAGTGAGATGGATTATATAACCTTAAGAAATCATTCATTTGATAGAACACTAAATAAGGATGGCAAAACCACAATCACGGTGCTACTGGAACTAAAAAACGATGCCTATGATTATTTTAAGAATCTATCAAAAGAAGACTATAAAAAAGATAAAGAAACTATTGGATTAACGATTCTAGCTTATATCAAGGGCCACTATAAACTTAACGATAAAGAAATTTCATTGTTAGATGTAACCACTCCTTTGACTTACGAAAGATACACGAACGCCTTTCATGGTTCATATATGTCTTTCATCACCACGAATGCCAGCGGAAAATTAATGACAACAGGCGAAATCAAAGGACTAGATAACGTTATTTTGACAGGGCAATGGCTGATGCCGCCAGGCGGATTGCCTATCGCTCTATTCACTGGCAAACATGCGGCGATGAGAATCGCTAAAAAAGAAGGTAAGAAATTCATCTGCCTAGAAGCAAAAGAACAATGGACATGTTAAAAAATCCAATGCAAAGAAAGCTACTTCGCATATAATTCATAAATGCCTATTGAGATACAAAGAAAAGCTAGAAATCTTTGTTACGAATTCAATCACGTTTCACCTAAAGAAGGCGACAAAAAAATAGATCCTAAAAAGCTTGTTCGGCACTTGTAGCGATCTAACTTTCATCGAATGAACGTTTCAATGTGATTACGGAATCAACATTCACACGCACGGACTAACCATCATAAATTTCAATGTTACGATTTTAGATAACTATCCTGTGAATATTGGGAAAAATAGTTTTATCGCCCCAAAAGTTGTCATCTCATGCGTAAGCCATTCAATTGATCCAGTAGAAAGAGAAAAGACGTATTGGTTAGTAAGCCAATTACGGTTGGTGATAATGTTTGGATTGGTGCGAATGCAACTATAATCTGAGGAGTCAAAATTGGTTCAAACCTGGTTATTGGAGCGGGAAGCGTTGTGATAAAAGACATTCCTTCAAATGTTGTAGCAGTAGGAAATCCTTGCAAAATTCTAAGAAAAATAAGTCAAAATGATAAATTAATGCTTAAGAATAACTTAGCAAATCACGATTAAATTTTGTTAATTCAAAAAAACGAAGCGCTTTTGCTTCGTTTTCATTTTTAGTAAATATCTTCGCTTAAGCCTGGGACATTTGGATAAGTCGAAGCATCGAAATTCAATTCCTTTTTAAGTTCTTTTTTAAAGAAATTCGTTTCTTTGTCTAAAGTAATGGTAGGAACGCCGTCGATGTCCGTGGCAATTATCTTTAAGCTTCTTCCTGAATCAATTACGTTAATTGAATTAATGTTACCTTTCTCCATCTTGATATGATCGCTTGTGCAGTAATCTTGATTGAAAGTCCCATATGGGAGATCAATATACATTACATACATTAAGAATGATTTTTCGTCTTCTGCCAAACCCATGGTCATACCTAATTTATAGGCGACTTTAGGAGAACCGACTGAGTATCTAATTGAGGCATTGGCGCTTATGTCTTGATTGAAAGCGTCAGAATCTATACTTACCGCTTTCTCTAAATTGTCTGTGCTTTCAATCTCATTTGTGATGTTACCATCGACGGTCAATATTACGGTATATTCGCTCGTGTATTCCACCATAGTGATTTTCTTACCAGCCAATGCGCTACTTAAGGAATAATATTCGACTTTTTGCTCTTTGTTGAATTGGAATTGATTTTGGTAATCGCCTTCAATTCCCATTTCGATATATTGAACCCCCTTCCCATATAGCCTTCCGGTTCCGGTAATCGTGTAAGTACCACTTATGTTTCCGTTTTGGGAAGTTAATATTTGCCCATTATCAATGCCGTTATTTGAGCCAGCGCATCCCGCTAAGAAGGATACTGCCAAAATAGATGTTATAAGAGTTAGTATTTTTTTCATAAAATTAAGTCCTTTTAATGACGGACATATACTAACGCTTATAAGAAACACTTTCAAGCGTTTTGTTTCTTTTTATTTAGAGAAAGAAAATATTAGTTTGTTTTTGAAAATATTAAAACACTAAAAATACTTTAATTAAGGCATTTATCATTAATCTTTGAGATGGTTAATAGAAATAACACGCACCCCTTCTTCAGTAACATAAGATGGATCATTACTAGTCAAAATCATCATGAATTTTGGTGATTAAGACCAGTCAATAATTATGTGTAATATCCAATAATGTTAATAATGTGTTTCTCCTTCGTGTCATCTTCATGGTCTGCACATATAGGCCAAGAATCATCGGGATACCTTAAATCCCATCATCGTCTTCTCGCTTTCAGTCAGTTCCGTGAAGCCGCTCAGCCTTCTACGCTTTCTCTCAAATTTCATAATCACGTTCGCAAGCACGATGATCCCGTTTTGCTCTGAATTGATCTCTTGAAAGGCTTAGACGGATATTGCCCTACGCAACGAATTCCCTCTCGTAGCTGCCGTTCCGGGAATCGCCGGCCTCCATGGAGGCCCCCTGCTCC
>CAVAYV010000043.1:0-41123 GCA_963593015.1 bacterium
TAGCATTATTGACTTTGCCGTCAGTAGGATAAAGATGATGCAGATCGCTTCTCATTGGACTAGCCTTATTAAAGATACTTTGAGGGACGATATGCTCTTTATTCCAAGCATCTCCTTCATTTTTAGAATTTCCCACTTCCGAGGCATCCCATAATTTAGAAGAATAGATATCGATTATCTTGCCGTTTTCATCGCCATCTGTGGTGGGATAATAGGGATTTAGATTATTATAGGTAATCACTTTTGTGTTTGCCGAGATGACTTCTTTCAAGCTAGTCTTCAAATTCGCCCCTAGAAGCGTCCAATCAACGCTAGAATAATATTGAGCTAAATCGCCACTAAAAGAAGGCAAGGAATAAGATTTTGAAGAAGAGTTGGAATTAGAGCTAGAAGAGCTATAGGAAGATTCGTTACTTTCGTAAGCTTTATAAGAAATCTCGATTTTGCCGATTAAAATTCTGGCTTTGCTCCCTTTTAAGGAAGAAATGGTAAATGAAGAACTCTCGAGATTAGGGGAATAAGAATAAGGGTTCGTCTCGTCGTAAGCGGAATTAGAGACCACTCTTGAAGAATCAGAGAAAGAAGAAACTTGTAGTTTAATAGCGGCATCGATTTCCGAATCACTCCAAGCAAAGGCGTAAATCTTAATGGAATTGATGTGATAAGTGTCGTTTAGCTTGATTGAGAAACTTCCGCCGCTATCTTTGGCTCCAACTCTTAAAGCTGATCCGCTTTTGAAATAGCATTTGCTAGAAGAATATTCTAAGAAGATATCATCCCCGTTTATCGTTCCTAAGGAAGAAACTTTGCCAGAGGAAATCTCGCTTCCATTGGAATTTTTGTTGTCCCCGAAAGTCACGCTGGAGAATTTGCTAACCGCTTCTTTTGAGCTTGAGGAAGAGGAAAGGGAAGAAGAACTTGAAAGCTCCAAGTTAGAAGACTCCGAAGAAGAGCTATCAGAATATGATGAAGAAATAGCGCTATTAGCAGAAGAATCGAGATCGCTAGAAGAATTTGAATTGCTAGAAGAAGGAAGATTAGAGCAAGAGATTAATCCGATTGTCCCTAATGACAAAAGCAAAAAAGTTTTCTTTTTCATATTCAAATAATATACAACAATAACTCCTATGTCGAAACCCTTGCTTTTTCAAAGTCGCAAAGAAAAAGCGCATCAATCTTTGCAATTTCGATTGAAACGCTTAAATAAGCCAAGATTGATCGCTTTTGAAAATTATCAAACAATCCCAATATTTTATCTTTGTTTATTTATGAAATCGGTGGCGATTCTCTTTTCTGTTTCCGGGAGCCCATACTTTTCTTTCCCTAAAGCGATGGATTTTGTTAAAAAGATGATGTTTCTTGCCAAATAGCGCATTGTCTGTAAACCCTCTTCGTCAAGATTGGCTTCTCCAATCGCTCTTCCATGGACGCTATTCCAGTAAATGCTCGAAGCGATAGGCATTTGCGCGATCGTGAAATATTTATTGAGCTCATCGAATGTGGCGGAGCATCCTCCTCTTCTAGCAACGGCAACGGAGGCTCCTACTTTGAAAGCCTTGGAAAAATGGGTGCTATAAAATAGGCGGTCAAGCAAGGAAATAAGCGTCCCATTCGCCGAAGCGTAATAGACAGGGCTAGCGATGATCAAAGCGTCAGCATCCTCGAAATCGGTGGCGATTTTATTCGTAAGATCGTCGAAAACGCATTTGTGGTGCTCATAACAATACCCGCAAGCGACGCATCCGCGGATATTTTCCTTCCCTATTTGATAAATTTTGGTTTCCACATCGTTTTCTAAGAAAACTTTTTCTAACTCTTTAACGGCGATAGAGGTGTTGCCATTCGCTCTAGGGCTCCCATTGATGATTAAGACTTTCATATTCTTTTCTCTCTTAGCAAAGCTCCAAGAGCAAAGCGAATTTGAAATCGGTTGTGGCTTTTAAGGCGTGCAAGCCATTTTTGGCAAAAGAGAAATTATCCCCTTCTTTGACTTTGTATTCTTTGCCTTCGTAACTAATGATTCCTTCTCCATCGAGAATGAATAATAAGGCCTCTCCTGGCGCTTTATGGGCATCTAAGCTCGTCCCTTTTGCCATCGCTAGCAAAGAAAGCTTTGCTTTTTCCGTATTCAAAACATCCAAGTTGACGATTTTCCCTTCTTGATAAGGGAGCAAATTCTTGAGTTTGAGCACTTCTCCTTTTTGTAGCAATTCAGTCATTTTTTTCTCCTCCAATGCATTGAACTCTAGATAAACGGCCCCTTCCTTACTTTCTTTGCGAGCGTTGACGTTTTTGTCAATCAAAACGAAATCGCCTTCCGAAAGCGTCTTTTCATTAAGGGTCATTTGGCCAAAGAGCAGATAAATCGCGCTTAAGCTAGGATAGCTTTCACTAGATATATCCGTATTTTTCCCTAAAGAAAAGAGTGAAATATCAGAAACTATTTTGCTTGAGATAGTCAGATAATCGATGGGCTTATTATCGCTAGACAAAGAAAAGACGGAGCCTTTGATAGATTTCATGTTTTGATTATAGGTTAAAAGAGAAAGAATATAAATGAATGAGCAATAAAAAAGACCTTTCACAATCGCTAGAAAGGTCTAAATATCGGATATTGGGCTTATTTTGCTTGCGCTTCGGAAATCTCTTTTTTATCCCTGATTCCAAATAGGAAAATCAGCATCAAGACTTGGAAGGCCACCAAAGTCGCATAGCCAATCGTGAATAAGCCAAGTCCATCCGCGGTATAAACAAGATACATATTGATGATCTTTGCCACTCCAACGATAAAGCAACAGATGATATCAACGCTTCTAGTCATTCTTAAGTCGGTATCGGCCCAAAGAAGGGTAAGAATGCCTCCGATTAAATAGAATAAAGCGCAGATGATATAAAAAATCTGAGGATAAGCGAAAGCCTCGGCCATATCCAAGAAAGCTTCAATCAAAGTATCAGCGCCTAAGATAATCAAGAAAATGCCATATGTTTTTAAAAGCACTCCTCCTTGGTTCTCGTAATGGTCGCATTTAGCAAGCATCGTCGCATAGGTGATCACAAAGGCGATATAGGCCAAAGAATGAAGCAAATATTTGATGATTGTGTAATCGGAGAATAGCGAAGCGAAGGTCGTATTCACTTTAACCATCCCATATAAGGCTGAGAAATAGGCTCCGGCGCCAAGGCAAAACCCGGCGATAGCCACTGCAAAGGTGGCGATAAATAGCCCTTTAGATAACGGAATTGTTTTTTTCATGTTCATTACTCCTGGGATTATATTAGAAGAGTTTTCTATTTCTTCAATATTTATCGTTTGGAAAAAAGACTTTTTTCGTTTTTTTCATTGGCACGAGTAAAAAATCGATATTTTGAATATCAAAGCTACTCACGATAGGCAAGTTTCAATTTGAAGGAAGGCGAGGAAAAATAATAAACGCCATTCTCTATGCCATAGCGGACTCTAAAATCATCGCCTAGTTTGATTTCGCGCAAAAATTCGATATCAATCAAGCTGATTTCATGATTTTCCAAATAATCAATAGGCAACAGATTCTCCAATAGATCCAAATACGAGGAATTGTTCAGATGCTTATTGAGGTCACAATAAGAATACATCGCTTTCAGACTGACATCATTTTCATATTCTATCGGGAATTTGTTAGATAAAGGCATTACAAAATCGCGGCCATTCGATAAATCCGGTATCAAAATATCATGATCGAGAGGATTCACTATCTTCCTACTTTTGATATCAATCAAAGTCCAAATCGCGCTGCCGCTAATAAGCAAATCACCGTTTTTGTCTTTGATTTCATAAGAACGAGGGAACAAAGAATGCATCATCTGATGGGGATAAGTAGATAAAATCACTTCCTCATCGTATCTAGGCATCCTGATGATCTTTATATGCTCTTTGGCGATGACCCATAATAGTCCCTTTTCTAAAGTCGTCTCTTTAGGGAAGCCTAAAGCTTCCGTATGGGCGATCGATATTTCTTGGATCGCCAAAAACAAAGCGGAGTTCTTCAAAAGGCGATTTGGTCCCACTTGGCTTGCTTTGACAATGAATTTTTCCGAAAAATCCGCCATAGAAGTCACTTCTTTTTCTTCATTTCTTCTTCAATCACGTCTAAAACGTCACCCATCGTGGATAACTTTGACCACTTTCTTTCTGGAATCGATACCCCAAAAGTCGTTTCGACCTTCGTCATGATGTAAATGAAACGGATGGAATCCATCCCGGTATCCGTGTTCAAAACGCTGCTTTCGCTTATTTCCTTGTCTTCCCATTCATCGAGATTCTCTCTTAAAATGGTGATGATCTTATCCATTATCTCTCTTCTTTCCATATCTAATCCTCACTCAATTTCCATCTTTGGATTTTGCCATTCAAAGTCTTAGGAATCTTCTCTTTCCGATAGACTATTCTAGCAATCCTTCTTTCTAGTGGCTCGCATTTGTTGAATTCGTTTACTCTTGCCTCAATATCGATTTCTTTCTTTTCAGAGTAGATATACAAAGTTATTCTCGAGTTTTCTAAATTGATGGCAAAATCGATATTCTTTAAATATCTTTTCAATTTGCTTTCATATTCCTCACAGAATATTTTGTTCCCGCTAGATAGGACAAAGATATCTTTTTTTCGGCCAGTTAGGCATAAGCATCCATCTTTGATTTTGCCTAAGTCCCCTGTTTTGAAATAAGCGCCCATAAAGGAAGATTCGGTTTTGTCGCTATCCTTGTAATAGCCTTTTAGCAAACATTCATCCGATTTAAGGAGAATTTCGCCATCAGAAGCGACTTTGATATCCACCAAAGGGCAGATCGTCATAAGATTTGGATCTTCTCCAATCGATAAAGCCACCCCTGAGCTAGTCTCGGTCAGGCCGTATCCATAAGCGACTTGGATCCCTTTTCTTTTGATGCTATCGATTGTTTCTTTCTGGCATGACCCTGCCCCGATCAAAACGAGTCTCAATTCTTTATTGAAAATATTATTAGAAGAGAAAAAATCCGCCAATTGAGGAACTAACGAAATCACCGTGGCCTTGAAATGCGATCCGTCATCGACTAAATGCCTTTTTCCTCTCCCTAAAGCCACTTTCGCCCCAAATGATAACCCCCAAAGCAAAGAGCATACAAAGCCGAAAACATGGTTTAAAGGCAGAACGGATAATAAGGTATCATCTTCATTCAAAGCAAGCAAAGACCCGCCATTATAGGCGGAGGCGCACAAACTTGATTCGGTCAAAATAACCGCCTTGGAACTCGAGGTCGTGCCAGAAGTGAAAAAAAGAATATTGCCGTTTTCCATTACATCCGAATGGACTAAAAAAGGATCCAAGGAATCGACTAGTTCCTTTTCGCCCACCAAATAATCGACATCGCTTGCCCTTATCTGCTCTTTTAAAATAGAAATATCCTCTAAGGGATTAAGCAAAACTATCTGCTTTTTTCTTTTGGCGTAGGCAAAAATCGCTAAAATTGTTTCGAGGTTATTCTCGCATAAAATTCCTATACTCGATCCTGGATTGGTTGGATATTCATCTATTTTTCTGATTAATTCAGCGTAAGAAAGATAATTTATTTTCTCATCCCTATCATAAATGATAGCGGCATTGTCTTTCTTCTGCGCATTTAATAAATCAGAGAAACAATTGTAAAGAGAGATTTCTTTTCCCATGTTTTTATTATAGTGCCAAATTAAATCGGTAAATAGGGAAATTGTATCGGTAAAACGGCATTTTTTATATATCACTAGAATTTTACCGATATCATCCTATAATGAATTAAATCCAATAATATTTAATCATTTAAGGAGATAATTATGGATAAGAACATTCGCATTGCGATTATTGGCGCTGGCCCAGCAGGACTTGGCGCGGCGATGTATCTTGAGAAAAAAGGATACACCAATTACGTCATCTATGAGAAAACCGATCACGTCGGTGGCAAATGCCATTCCCCAAAGCACAATGGCAAGCGTTATGAGATGGGGGCCATCATGGGCGCTCCGACTTATTACGCCATCAAAGACATCGAAGATTTCGCTGGCGTCAAACACGACGGACCGGCGCTAGTGAGAGGATATAAATATCCTGATGGAAGAATCGATCACCGTTGGGACACCACCGATGCGATGAAAAATCCAGCCAAATATTTCCTCCATCACCCAATTTCCGCGATCCATTTGAAGAAACTTTCCAAACAGTTAAAGAAATTCGGTCAAATCTTAGAGACTGAATACAAAGGCTACGATATTTGCGGCCATATCGGCGTTGCATCTGGCAAATACGAAGGCTTTGCCGTCACCCCAGGCAGAGAGCCAGTCAAAGGCGAGAACCCAAAGCTTAAGGATTTGGCGATGCCTTTCAAGGATTTCTGCGAGAAAGTAGGCTGCCCTCTCGTTCAAGAAGTGTGGGTTCAGCCTTATACCTCTTTCGGCTATGGCTATTTTGATGAGATTCCAGCCGCTTACGTTTTGAAATATCTTGATTTCAAGACCATGATGGACTTCGTCTCTCTCCATTTATTCACCTGGAAAGATGGCACCCAATCAATCTATGAGGCTTTGAATGCCAAATTGAAGCACAAAGCCACCTTGAAAGCAAATATCACCAAAGTCGTCCGCGATGATAAGATCACAATCACCGTAAACGGCAAAGAGGAAGTCTTTGATAAAATGATTATCACTGCCCCTCTCCAAGTCGCCACCGATTGGAACCCATTGGATAACCCAGTCGCGAAATCCCTCGATACCTGGTTAGACGTCAAAGACGATGAAAGAGCCCTCTTCTCAAGAATCGATTATGAACGCTATGACACAATGGCCATGATCATCGAAAAAGGAAAATATCCTCCAATCTCCCATTATATCGTCGATAACATGGCTCCAGAAAAAATGGGCCACTTGATGATTTATTATCATCGTTGGAAAGATGAGCCAGATCAACCATTGACCACTTATGTCTTACGCCACCACAAAACTCGTAACGATGGCAAGGAAATCCCTTACGAAGTCGCGAAAGAGACCGTCAAAAAAGACATGGAAATCGTCGGAGTCCCAGGCGATAAGAGCGTCGGAAAGAACAAAGATGGCGTCATCTATGAATTCCAAACCTATTATTTCCCGCACATTTATAGCGAAGACTATGCCGCAGGCTGGTATGATAAAGTGGAAGCGATGCAAGGCAAATACAACACCTACTACGCTGGCGAAATCATGTCGTTTGGCGATATGGACGAAACCGTTGAATATTCTCACGATTTAGTCGAAAGATTCTTCTAAAAGCAAAAGAATCGGAGGGCAATTACCTCTGATTCTTTTTTTCTTCTGCTCTTTGTCTAGATATTTTCGAAGTAACGGAATATCGTCAGTTAAAGTGTCATAATGCCTAAAGATGAACAAGCGGCGGAAGGTTTGGCGATAGAAGGAAGCGTGCGCCCAATGATTCAAAAAAGCGCTTCTCGAAAAATAGATAAGTCGAGAAATATAAAAGAATTTCATCTTTCTTTTCGAAAGAATGGTCCTTAAATTGATGCTGCTTTTAAAAGAATTTCATTAAACAACTAGAATTTGAATAAATCTTCGAGAGTAATCGAATTATCGAGAGTGACAATAAGTTTGTGTAATTGAGTGGTAATCACTTTGCTTGTCGGGCCCGGCAAGCAAAAAAAGCCACATAGCTCTTATAATTGTTTCGGTTACAAACGATTAGAAAGGAACTAGCGACCATGTCCATTATACAACTATTTTCGTCGATGACGGCCAAGCAGGCGGCGCCGATCGTCAAGGAGGACCTGAACTCGTCCGTGAGGTCCGAGCTCAAGAGGCCCCTGAACGATGCCCTCGAGGGCGAAATCGAGGATTTTCTCCTCGAAGCCTCTTCGGAAAGGGGCGGGGAAATCCATGCTTGAGCTGAGCGAGGAGGAAAAACAGTCGATGGGCTTTAACGGATAAAAAGGAAAAAGAGGATGCGACTTACGGATTACACAAAATTCTTGCAACTCTCCAAAAATAAAAAAAATTGCTGCGTATTAACCGCAGCAATTTTATTAATTTTTTTGTTTAATTAATCGATATGTTCGCCTTCTTCATGAGAAGCCCAAACATCAAATCCATTGGCCTCAAGAATCTCATCTGTCTTCTCTTCAAGCTTGAAAACTTTCTTCCAAAGAAGCCCTAATCCCGCAAGAGCGAATGAACCAGCAATTGAGATGACGTAAGCTAAGCCAACACCAAGAGCTAACCCTGTATTTTTGCTTGCTATACCTACAATAAGGAGAATTACACCAATAACAATCATGTTGATAAGCACTCTTCTTACAAAACTAAGAATTTTTGATAATGTCTCGGTTAAGCCAAACAAAAAGTTATTCTTCCAAACTTTTGGTCTAGCAAAGTAAGCGTATTTGACAATCTTATGGTTCTTTTTAACCTTCCCGCTATCGGTTACATCATAAGATACATCGTCATCAACTGTGTGACCAACATAATGCCAACCAAAACATCTTTTTTCAAATTTAATGATTTGGCAGCCAAAGGCGTATTTAATCGCTTTGATTTTGAGATCGCCTTTTTTCTTACGGTTTTTTTCAGCCTTAAGATTCTCTCTTCTTTCGTCAAGATCTCCCATAATTAATTCCTTTCTAAGGGTTTCCCTTATATGTAATTTATAGCACCCCACCCCCCGCGCTTTTTCAAGTAGTTTTTTACAAAAATATAACCATCGCAAGTTGCCAAAGTGATTTCCGTTTTTAGGCGGCGAATCGCATTTTAATTTGGCGATGGTCTAAAATGGCGCTCCCCCGCCTTTTTTAGAAAGGAACCAATATATGAGCAGAAAAGGCAGCGCTCACCTCACCAAGGAGGGCTGGAGAAGCGCCTGGTCACGATGTTCCTACATTACAACAACGGGATCGACACGAAGAAGGTGCACGGATGGAAGGCCATCGTTAACCTGATGGGAAAATAGGTTATAGATTGGAAAAGGCAAATTCCTGCATTTACAGAGATTTTAAGATACTCTCAGCACTTTTACCCTATTTCGTGCGATAGTGCTTCAATTATGTGCAAGAGTTCTCATAGGTAATGGGTATTTTATCCTATTATGAGTGTATTTTTGCCGATTTATGGCATGTCTGACTAAAGTGGCTAAAATAAGAAGGTCTAGATTAGGTCGAATAAAAAAGGATTGAAGCCCATGGCGTCAATCCTATTCATCAAATATGGCAGGAGCAGAAGGAATCGAACCCTCATCAACGGTTTTGGAGACCGCTGTTCTACCACTGAACCATGCTCCTAGCGAGAAGTATTATAGGCATTAAGAAAGTTTCTAGCAACAAAATTATTCTTTAGAAAAGAAAAAGCGACTCTTTCTAAAAAAGTCGCCTGTTCTGAGCTATTACCCGCGAGCGATTTTGCTCACTAAACCCATATCGACTTGGCCAGCGTAATTCGTTTTGAAGTGTTTCATGACATTAGGCAAGCTTTTATCGTCCAAAGAGGCGATGATGTTTTTGATTTCCTCTTCTCCCATTTGCTTTGGCAAAAATGGCGCCAAAGCCGCTTTTTGGGCATCGATGTCTTGTGCTTGATTGTTGCGTCCAGCCTTAAGGTAGGTATCTTTCTCTTCATCTAATTCCTTGCCTAATTTTTGGATGAGCTTAATGACGTCGGCATCAGTCACTTCATTGCCGCTTCCGGAAGTCTTCAGCTCGGTGTAGCGGGCAATCAGTATCGAATAAGCGCTTCTTTTATTCGCATCATGGGCTTTCATGGCCTCTAAGTTAGCTTTTTTGATATCATCAATTAACATATTTTTACCTCCAACTTTATTATAATTTATAAGTCATCGTCTCCAAATAAATCTTCTTCTTTTTCTTCTCTTTCCTCCGCTTCTTTGGCTAATCGCTTAAGATTCTTTTGGTAAGCGAATTCTTCGCGGACGTTTCTTCCGGCAAAAATAAGAGGGAATATTTCCAACCGTCCTAAGATCATCCCAATCGAGAGCACCCATAAGGCGATTTTCTGGGCAACAGGATGAGCGCGTCCATAAGCGACGAAATCCGTGACAGATAAGCCTGTGTTAGACATGCCACTCGCCACATCAAAAGCCGCATATTCGCTAGAGAATCCTGGCAAGAAAGTGAGGATGAACACAGAGATCACAAACACCACCAAGAATAGCATGCTATAGGTATAGGCTTCTTTGACCGTCTCATCGCTTAATTGGGTCATTTTGCCATACCGGTATGTCTCTTTTGGATTGATCTGATGGGTTGGGGAGAATTTGTATTTCAAGGAATACCAAAGATTTTTAACGCAAATGAAGACTCGGTATTGCTTAATGCCGCCGCCGCAGCTTCCAGCCCCACCCCCGATAATCATCAAAAGGGTGCAAACCCATAATAATGGCTTTCCTAAATTAAGCATGTCATCCAAAGACGTATTGGAAAAACCGCTCGTGGTGGCCGAGCCAACGACATAGAATACGCTCATTCTGGCCGAATCTCCGAAATGCGACCAATATGAGCCACCCATTTTCTGCATCAAAGAATAAGCACCATAAAACATCATCGTCACGGAGCCAAATAGCATCAAAGTCAATGCAAACTTGATTTCGTCATCTTTGAAGAATTTCTTCCATTTGAAGGTCAATAAATAAGTATGCAGCAAAAAAGAAATGCCACTTAATATAACCAAGAACATAATAATGATTTCGATGGCGATTGGGTTAGATGGCAAAATGCCGTTTCCTGGCGAAGCATTGAAATAAGCGATATTGTCCGCATGCGTGGACATTCCTCCGCCAGACAAAGCGCACATCGAATGATTGACGGCATCGAAAACATTCATGCCAGCGAGCCACAAGGCCAATGACCCGATCAAGGTATAGCCAAGATAAATGCCAAATAAGAGCCTCGCGCTTTTACCAATGGAAGGAAGAAGCTTATCGCTATGCCCTTCCGTGGTATACAAAGAAGTCGAAGAATAGCCTAGGAAGCTTTCAAGCAAAAGAACAAGGCCAATGCCCCCGATGAATTGCATGAAAGAACGGTGAAAGGTATAAATATGCGGGCAAAAAGCGCCTTCGGAATCAACGAAATCGCGAAAGGCGGATAGGCCAGTCGTGCTATAAGCGCTCGCTGCTTCAAAGATGGATTCCGAGACAGACATATCCATCTTCCCGAAAACGGTGGCAAGATAAAAAGGCAAGGCTCCGGCGATTACCGCCATCAGCCAGACAAGGATTAGCAATTGCGAATTCTCAAAGCGCGCAAAATGCGCTTTATCCTTACGATATATGAGCGAAAAATAAAGCAAAAGACCGATTACTATGTAAATCGCGCCTGGAATTACGAATAAATACCAGCAATCGGATTCTTCAGGATAGAAAAACAAAAGCAGCAAAGGGGCCAAAATGATTAAGCCAATCAAGGACAAAAAAGTCCCTAAGTAACCAAATATCAGGCGGAATCCTCTTACTTCTTTTCTAACTAAGCTAGTTTGATTAATCATAATTCTTCAGCGTCAGCCTTCTTTTTACGGCGGGAATTCTTCTCTTTCTACTTCACGATTTTATCATCCAAATCTTCTTTGGCTTGATCAACCGCTTCTTTTGCTTCCTTAATGGAACTTACGACCGTTTCTTTCTTTTCTTTCACTTCTTGCAAGAAAGACAAGATCTTCATATGGTTTTCTGGCGCAGTGACAATCAATAAGGTGTCGCGTGGCTTCAAAACGATTTGGCCGTTTGGAATAAGAATCTGGAAATTCCGATAAATAGCGGCGATTGAAGCATATTTAGGGAAATCGATATCCATGATTCTTTGATTAGCGATCTTGTAACGCGAAAGGACGACTGCTTCGATGACGTTGATTTTGTTATTATCAAGCGACAAGGTCTTGATGAGCGATTCAACGCTTGATTCCGATTGGATCGATTGGGCCAAAAGATAGGAACCAGAGATCACCGAATCAATTCCCAAGCGTTTGAAAATGTCGACGTTATGAGGGTCATTGACGACGCAGATGCATTTTTTGACGTTGAATTTGCTTTTGGCTAAAATGCAGGCGGCATAATTATCGGTGTCTTTTTCGCACAAAGAAACGAAAATATCCGCGTCTTTGACGCCAGCCTCTTCTAAAACATATTCCCTAAAAGGAGAGCCGACATAGACAGAGACATGCTCTTTTTTGACGATTTCATCGGCTTTGGCCCGATCAGAGTTGATGACAACGAGCTCATTATTGCGGCTTTTGAACATGTCGATGATATAGGAGGCGTTGACGCCGCCATTAGCAATGACGATTTTCATTATTTTTTGCCTCCAGGCAGCATGTTTTTGAATTTTTTCAAAGATAATTCAAAGGGATAGATCGCCTTGATCTTCTCTTGGTCGATGAGAGAAGAAAAGCCCGGATCATTAAATCTTACAAAAATCTCAGGGACATCATACAAAAATAAGGCAACGTGGGATAAAAAAAGATTTATATTGTCGTCGCCAGTCGATATCAAAAGGCGGTAGGCGTCTTTGATATAGCAATCTTCTTCAAGTGAGGCAACGTCTGTGGCGTCGCAAGAGATAGTGTAGCCGCTATAATCATCGTTTAACCGATCGAAAGAGGTCGGATCAGAATCAATCATGACAACGTTTTCGCCATCTCTTGAGCTTTCATTGGCGATGCGAGCCCCAAAGCGCCCACACCCTATAATCACGAACTTGTTTTTCATAATCGAGTAGAAAGATACTACATGTATCTTGAAAATTCAATCTTTCAAGGGAAGGGAAGGGAATCCCCCAGGACGCAGTTCTTTGACTATCTCCACATTTGGGTATTTCGAAATTATTTCTTGATACTTTGCGAAGGTGTTCTTGCGTTTAAGATTCTTCCATCCGTTTTTGGCGTATTCATCAAGGCAATAAGTGATATATTCGACGCTGGCTCTTGTCATATAATAATGGTCAGAATGCTTTTTGAAATATTTCAAAGTCATGTCGCGGGTAAAAGATTTCCCAGCATATGTTTTTGAAGCCGACAATGTATCGCAGACATATTCAGTGGCCCACCGATAAGGCATTGTTTTCGTAAGCAGATTGCCATTGAAAAAATCCGTCCAATATTCCCAATGATGGGGGTTTCTTCTCGTATGATGCTGGCAAATAGAGGAGAAATACCCTTCGTTCATACGTTGGGCGTAAATCGGGGAGGAGGTCCCTTGATAGTATTTGGCGCTTGGCCAAAATTCCTTGAAAGAATATTTCGTCAAATCATGATGAAGGGCGAAAAAGAAAATGCCCATATGGTAAGCGTTTCTTAAAACGCCCCTTCTATGCTTGCTTATCGTATGAAGATGCTTGAATACATGATATTTGCTCATAATAGATAGTCTAATACTTTTCCGATATCATCATGTATCACAAAATCGAAATAAGAATCGGAATTCGTCTCTTCTTTATTGATGATGATGCTCGCTTTTCCTTGGAAGTAACGAATCAATCCCGCGACAGGATAGACATTAAGCGAAGTCCCTCCGACAATCAGAATATCAGCGTTTTGCAAAGATTTTATCGCTTCATCTAATAAGCATTCATCTAAACTCTCTTCATAAAGCACAACATCCGGTTTAATGATGCCGCCACACTTGCATAATGGGACGCCTTTATGGCTGATTTCGTTTAAGGCATAATGTTTATGGCAATTTAGACAAGAATAACGCCTGACGCTTCCATGGAGCTCCAAAACGTTTTTAGATCCTGCGTCAAAATGAAGCCCGTCGATATTTTGGGTGAGTACGCTTATCTTGCCTCCATCACTCTCAAATCTTGCCAAAGCTTTGTGGGCCAAATTCGGTTTGGCGTTTTCATAAACCATATAATCCCAATAGAAATCGTAGAAAGTCGAGGGATCACTATCGAAAAAAGATCTTGAAAGCATCGTTTCGTAGGCCAAGCCGTATTTTTGCTTCATTTTGTATAAGCCAGACTCACTCCGAAAATCGGGGATGCCAGATTCCGTAGAAACGCCAGCCCCGCCCAAAAAGACGATTCTAGCGTCTTTTTTGATTAATTTCTTAATTTGATCCAAATCATTCATAAACAAAAGCCTAACTTCTCGTTAAGCGATTGGTTAATCCAAGTTTACGATTTCGTAGTCTAGGCTTCCTAACCCTAAATCTTTGGCGGCGTCCAAAATATGGGCGGCATGTCTCGAATCCATTCTTTCGATTAAAGCCGCCTTCCCGGGATCATCGCTATTTTTCACCGCGTCATAGCAGGCTTTATCCAAAGCAACTGGGTCCAAGGAAGCAAATATCCCTAAATCGCCCATCTCTGGCTCGGCTGGATCAGAATCACAATCACAGTCGACGGATAATCTATTGGCAACGGAAATATAAACCATGTTTCTTTCGCCGACGTGACGGATGATTGCAGCATCGGCATCCGCCATAGACTCCAAGAAATCATCTTGGGCTGGAAGGTTGTGCCAAACGTAACTTTGGTCTAAGGAAGTTCCGGCAGAATGGATGTTCAATTTCCCTAAAGTGCTAGCAAAGCCAATGGAGATATTTTTCAAAGCTCCGCCAAAGCCACCCATCGCATGACCTTTGAAATGGGAAAGAATCACAAAAGAATCATAGTCATCGATGGATTTCCCAACGCGGTCATAGCTTAAATGATGACCACCGATGATAGGCAAATCTATTTCGCCGCTCTCATCCAATAAATCTACTTTGAAACGTGGCAAAAAGCCATGAGCTTTGATGGTGTCCCAATGTTTGGCCACATCTTGGCGAGAGCCGCCGTAGGCCGTGCAGCATTCCACGATCGTGCCATCGATATAGTCGACGAATTCGCCGATCAATTCTGGGCGAAGGTAGTTATGGCCACCCATCTCCCCGGTCGAAATCTTGATACCGATCTTCCCTTTCAAGGGCCTATTCAAGGCCTTATAGATTTTCACGATATTGCTTGGGTTGATGTCTTTAGTGAAATACACGATTGATTTGCTCATTTTTATCTCCTTATAAGAACTATTGTAAATTAATCGATCGTCAAAGAGTGAACGTTTTTTGAAAAATCATCAAAGCAGTGTCTTTTGTTCACTTTTTAGGTCCTTTTTACTACAAAGTAAAAAATATTAGAGTAGACTAATTACCTATGACATTATTTGCGAAAAAAGGCGAAAACGATCTAACGGAAGGCAATCTATTCGCTAAAATACCTCTTTTTGCTTTGCCTCTTGCTTTCACCACGATTCTCCAGCTTTTATATACCACGGTCGATTTATTGACCGTTTTGGAATTTGGCGGAGGGACTTTGTCAATGACTTCCATTGGCTCCAATAGCTCCCTCATTAACCTTATAATCACGGTTTTCACTTCCATTCCTTTAGGGGCGAATGTCGCAATCGGCAATGCGAAAGGCGCCAAAAACAAAGAAAGAGCGGAGAAGGTGTTGCACACATCAATCATCGTCGGTTTAATAAGCGGAATCTTAGTGGGCATATTCGGCTATTTCGTCTCGAAACCCCTTCTTCAATTGATGGGAACCCCGGAAACCTATATCGATCGGAGCGCAACCTATATGCAGATCTATTTCCTAGGAATGCCCTTTTTGATGCTTTATAACTATGGATCGCAGATAATGCGCGCCTTGGGCGACTCAAAGCGCCCATTCTTCTTTTTGATCATCGCTGGTTTAGTCAATGTCGGCTTTGATTTTTTATTCGTCATCACTTTCAAAATGGATGTGGCAGGCGTCGCTTTGGCCACGATTCTTTCGGAAGCGGTATCCTCCGCTCTTACAATCGGCTCGTTGGCTTTGAACAAAAAAGCTTTCGTTTCCTTGCGCTGGAAAAAGCTACAAGTGGACCGTTTCTCCTTAAAAGAGATTTTGGTCATCGGTTTGCCTGCTGGCATCCAAGGCTTGGCTTTCTGCATCCCAAACGTTTTGATTCAATCCTCTTTATACACCATCACAAATTATAGGATCGATGGCGTGGCTATCTCGATGAACGAAATCACTTCTGGCGCTTCTGCTTCTAGCCAAGTCGAAGGCTATATCTTCGCTCTTATCGATGCCTTCAGCGCAAGCGTGGTCGCTTTCGTTGGACAAAACTATGGGGCTAAGAAAACGAATAACATCCGGAAAGTGTTCTGGTATGCCACGATATGGCAATTCATCATTTGGGGGATATCGGCTTTCATAATCGGGATCTGGCCAAAAGAGGTCTTATCGCTATTCATGAAAGACGATGAGAATGTCGTCTTAGAAAATGCTTTGAACGCTGGCAAAGAAAGGCTTTATATCATGGGCTTCACCTATTGCCTCGATGGTTTGATGGGAATATTCGGGAACTACTTAAGAGGCATGCGCCATAGCACCACTCCCGCACTAATCACCTTAGTAGGCTGCACCGGATCTAGAATCCTATTCTTATACACTCTCTTCTTGCTCCCTTATTTTCATACGATCTTCTGGCTATATGCCGCTTTCCCAATCTCTTGGATTTTGGTCGATATCGTCTATATACCAATAACAATCGTCATCGAGCGGAAAGTCTTCAAGCAATTGAACGAAAGCAAAAACGAGGGAAAGCCAAATGTTGGCGTTGCTGCTTAATCGGCTATGAAAAATTAGGAAAATATCCTAAAATACTACAGATTAATTTGGAGGAAAACAAATGCATAAAGACGAAGCTGCCTATGAATTTGCGATTTTGGCCAATCCTGATCGCGTGAAGATAGCAAAATTCCTATACGTCAAAGGGGATTTATCTTATGAAGACCTTTTGGCTGTCACTGGAGTCTCAAAAGAAGAACTCGATGAGCATATCAAGGCTATGGTGGAAGGCGATTTGATCTTAAAGAAAGACGATCTCTATTCCGCGAATAAGCCATACATCGATGATTTGATGGAATTCGTCAGAACCCCTTGCGGGTGCTGCAAACACTAGAGGAAAAGGCGCTTAGACAGCGTCTTTTTTTGTTTTTGAAAATCAAATTATTTTCCGTTATTTATCTCGGAAAAGACAATTTTCCTTAAATCGTCGCAAACCCTTTTCACGTCTTTAATCTCGTTGGCTCTCACTTTTTCGCCATCTTTCGTGATAATCATTATTGATCCGGATTTATATTCCCCGAATAATCTAGCGTTATTTTGGCATCTATAAGATATGTCTTTTATGTCTTTGAAACTGATTCTTCTTTCCCTAAGCTCCGAAATAATAATTTCATTTCCGTTGGTTTTGATGACATCGCTAGGCTTAGCGAAGCCTAAAACAATAAAAACCAAAGAGATGACGAGTGCTCCTAAAGTCAGATAAGCCATAGTTACGAGCAATATCTCAGCTTTTTTAGCGTGATAAAGGCTATAAAAAAGCCAAATATCAACAAGGGAGAAAGTAACAAAAAGAAACAGTCCCAAGTATTTGTTCCATTTGATTCTAATGCCGACTATTTTCATATTTTTCCTTACAAAGGATTATTTAAATGAAAAAGCCTTGAACAATCAAGGCCAATGGGTTTTAAAAACAAACTAAGATTTAGTTCTCGTTCAATCTCTTGTCATTGAAGCAAATCAATAGCCCACCCGTGTATTTGGAATGGCGGCAATCGGCGCATCTTATGATTAAGCGATGCCCTCTTTCGGCTTTGTCCCAATCATATTCAAAATAATCGCACTTATTCATGGCGGTGACGACAGGGCGCCCGTTTTTCTTGCAACCGCCTCCGGCGACATTGTCTAATTCGTCATCGCTGATTTCTTGATTTCCGCTTAAAAAGGCCTTGGCCTCTTCCGCATTCCCTTCGCAATCATGGGATTTAAGGAAATCATCCAATTCTTCGTCCGTTTTCACATTTTCATATTCTTTTTTAAGATCTTCGTTATTCAATACTTCGTTATAGAATTCATTAATGGTTTTCATGCTGACTACTCCTTAGTAGCGAAAATATTTTAGATGGCTCATGTAACCAATTCGTAACTAAAATACGAAAATTATCAAGATGATTTTTTGAGATTTTGAAAAGAAGAAATCGCCAAGTCTGGGAATTTAAATGCGCCAAGTCTGGGAATTTAAATGCGCCAAGTCTGGGAATATTGTTGATAGAACAAAGAAAAATGGTTAAAATAATGGCATAATATGAAAATATACCGAAAACGCTTAATTGAAGAAAAAATCGAAAAAAAATTAAAGACATCAGGCGCTGTTTTGGTGACTGGCCCAAAATACGTCGGAAAAACCACAACGTGTTCTCGCTTTGCCAAAAGCAAGATATCTTTAATTGACGAAGAGATAATAGAACTCGTTGCGACGGATCCTAAAATAGCTTTAAATGGCGAATTCCCACGGTTGATCGATGAATGGCAAAACATTCCGAACCTATGGAATCACGTTCGAAAAGAAGTCGACAGCAACGGAACATTCGGTGAATATATTTTGATAAGAAGCTCCACCCCCAGCGATAGCGAAAAAATATATCACACTGGCGCTGGTCGCATTGTAAGCATCGAAATGCGCCCTATGTCTTTATTTGAATCAGGCGATTCAAAAGGATTGATATCGCTGAATGAGTTGTTTGATAATCCGAATTTAGAATTTTTCGATCTTAATGAAAGCCATTCTTTGACCGATATAGCCTTTTATATTTGCCGAGGGGGTTGGCCACAGTCGATAGTGGAAAACCGCGATGAAGCTTTGGAAATCACAAAAAACTATTATGATGGGCTATTCAATTTCGCTTTTAGCGGAAATTCTGAAATAAGAAAGAAAAGGCCAGAAGTTTTTAAAAATATCTTGAGAAGCTATGCAAGGAACGTTTCTAGCGAAGCAAGCAATTCCACGATATTAAAAGATGTGATAGCCAATTATAATTCACTAGACATCAAAACCTTGGATTCATATTTAAATATAGCCAGAGATATCTTTATCATCGAGGATATTGATTCTTTTTCGCCGTCCTTAAGAAGCAAAACGGCGATTCGTACCAGTAAAACAAGACATTTCGTCGACCCTTCAATCGCCGCCAGATCTTTATATGCATCGCCAGCTGACTTATTGAATGATGCCAAAACGTTTGGCTTGCTTTTTGAAGATTTAGCCATCCGCGATTTAAAAGTATACGCTGAAACCATCAATGGGGAAGTTCTGCATTACAGAGATAAAAATGATTTGGAGATAGACGCAATCATTCATTTGGATAATGGCCGTTATGCGACGATCGAAATCAAATTAGGAAGCAAGGAAGGCGTTGAAGAAGCCGCAAAACATCTTTTGAAATTCGAATCATCTTTAGCGGATGATTTCCAAAAGCCATCATTCAAAATGGTTTTGACTGCCTCTGGCAAAGCCTACAAGATGAATAATGGCGTTTATGTATGCCCAATCAACCTATTAAAGAACTAAGGCACTTCTTTTTTATTGAAAATTTCTTTGTTTTTTTACTGGATAAAAGGTAGATGTGACGCTTTTGGCTTCAATAAAAACGGATTTTGGTCCAAAGCGACCACCGTTACGTCACATATCTTAATAGGCTGTTTTTGCGCTGTCTTCAAATGCGCAAGGAATGATTCGTTCTTTTCTGATCGTGTTTTTATCATCTTTCCGATAGCAATTTGCTTCATAAGCAGTGCCATCCTCTACATTTGGTGCAAATAGACGGTCTTCAAAGGTATTTCCACCTATATTCAAAGTCAATTTTCAAAGTCAACTGATAAGATTCAGAATCACCGCCCATTATTAATAAATAGACAAACGATAAAGAAATTTCCAAAAATAATAATTGACATGTCTAAAAACAAAATTAATATCACAATGTTTCTTGGCATATTCGTATAGAAATGTTGAAAGTTACACTAAAAAGGAAAGGTACAAATATATTATGAAAAAACCTCTGATCGTATTATCCGCTTCAATATTATTAAGTGGATTATTGCTCACTGCCTGCGGAGGTATGGATGATGGAAATAAAAGCAGTTCTTCGGGAACTACCTCTTCCAGCGTTCAATCCACATCAAATAGCAGCTATTCGTCTAATAACAGTTCGTCATCTAGTAGCAGTTCTTCATCAAATAGTTCAAGCGCCTCTAGCTCTTCTAGCGCTTCTAACTCTTCAAGCGGCGGAGAATCCTCAAACAGCACACCGCTGACCCAATATAGTCTCACCTATAACGCTGATTCCGATCATCCAAGCACAACGGTAAAGTTCTATAGCTTCGCTTACGGATCCGATGACACGGAAATCACCACCGCGGCAGCTGGAACAAGAGTCAAAGTCGTCGTAAATAGCAGCGAGCAAGTCGCTGGTGTCAAATACAATGGCAAAGACGCAACTGATAGCTCTGGCAACTATTTCTTCACGATGCCTGCTAAAGACGTCACAATCACTGTGAGCTACGTTCAAGCAAGCAGCACTCAATTCACTTTAGGACCGGCCCGTGACGAAAAGGGAACGCAATTGGATTTCTATGCCGGGAGCGAAAACGGCGCGCAGATTTCCAGTGCGAACGAAGGCGATAAAATCTATGTCAACATTTGGAATGCTGATGACGCAATCAGAAGCACCATCACAGGTATTTCTATCGATGGCGTGAGTGTCACCCATGAAGATGGTTATTGGTATAGCTTCACTATGCCTGGAAGCAATGTCAGTGTCAAAGTAAATTATGCTGATGGAAGCAGCATATCGACCGCTCACACCATTAGCCCAGATATGGATAGCGCTGATGAAAACGGAACTTATTTCACTTTCTATAGTGATGCCACAATGACTCAGACAACCAATAACGCTGAAGCAGGTGTCATAATCTATGTCAATGCCTATAACGAGAATAAAACGGTCGCCGGTTTGACTTCGGATGTCAATGGAGTCGAGTTTACCTATGTAAATGGCATATGGAAATTCACCATGCCAAATGCTGATATCACCGTTAAATCTATCATTCAAAGCGCATCCTCGGCTCACGCTTTAAGCACGGTCGAAGATGGAAAAGGCACAGATGTCACTTTCATGGATGCTTCTCAAAACCAAATCTCAAGTGCCACTTCTGGCGAAACGGTCTTCATCAATTTATGGAACGAAGATGAA
This sequence comes from bacterium, assembly GCA_963593015.1. GTDB lineage: Bacteria > Bacillota_I > Bacilli_A > RFN20 > CAG-826 > UBA4951. The sequence continues at coordinate 21,093 of CAVAYV010000043.1, forward strand.
ACCATCACCGGAGTAAGCTTCGAAGGCATAACATTCACGCCAGTTACAGGCGCTAACAACACTTGGTCATTCATAATGCCTGATAAAGACGTTTCGATCACAATTGTGTACGAAACAGCCGCCACTTCACATAGCTTATCTTTTAAGGCGGATGCAAATCATAGTGAAAACTCAGTTATGTTCATGAAGAGTATTGAAGACGCCGGAAGTATGACTGGGCAAGGTCTCACTACCGCCACAACGGGCGAAGAAATCTTGGTCTATGTCGTGGTTACAGATGAGGCAAGTTATAATGGCGTGACTGCCGAGGGTGTGACATTCACTCCTGATACCACTTATCCAACCATGGTCTTCCATTTCATAATGCCAGACAATGACGTTGAGGTCGCAATCAATTATCTCACCAGCCCAGCTTCGACATCCCACTCTTTGAGCTATGACGCTAGTTCAGTTGCTGCCGATACCACGGTTTATTTTCTAAAGGATTTAGATTTTTCAAATACTCCGGTAAGCTTAACTTCCGCTACTGAAGGAGATGACCTTTATTTCGTCATTTCGGGTGATTGCACGAAGCTAGAAAACGTCACTTCTGACGTCGAGAGCCTTATCTTAACGAAAGATACACAAAATAGTGGTGAGTATATGGCCATTTACTCCTTCAAGATGCCTTCTAGCGACGTTACCATGACATTGCATTATGCTTCTAGCGTCGATTATAGCGCGATTGCTGGAACATATACGGATAGTAACAAGAACACGATGGTTTTGAATTCCGATGGTAGTGGAACTTGGGAGGGGGAGAGCTTCACGTTCACTTACAATTCTTCTGACAATACAGGGAAGATATCCGCTTTTGGGCAATTTGATGCCAAAGACAACGGTTTCGTAGTCAATTCGGATGGAACAATCAGCGTCTCGATCAGCGATGAATCTCAAGAGAAATCTTACTCTGCGAAAATGACGAAAGTGACTACACCTTCCGCCACCTCTTACAATCTAACTGCAACCGCTGATTCCAAACATTCGGATACGGTGGTGACCTTCGGCACTGATTCCGCTAACGTTGTAGGAACAGCAATCACAAGCGCCTCCGCTGGCGATACGGTTTATGTCCAAGTCTCACTATCTTATGACGATAGCCAATCTTATGATATCAGCCTTACTTCGAATGTGGATTCCGTTACTTTCACTAAATCCAATAGTACTGATAACATCTGGTCATTCACTATGCCTGATAGCGACTTAACGGTAAGCGTCGCCTATCAAGCAAAGCCAATAAGTCTTGAATTCAATTACGATTTAGTCCACACCGACACAAAAGTGAAATTCTATAGCTCTTCCGATACTTCGGAATCAAATGAGATAAGAGAGGCGCTGCCAGGTTCGACAGCCTATGTCAAGGTGACATTGAATGAGGCAGATAGCAAATACTCAAAGATTGAGCTAGATGCTAAGGACGTGGATTCTTGGAATAGCGTTTCTGATGGCGTTTGGAGCTTCACCGTTCCTGATAGCAATGTAGGTCTTCGGATCAGTTACACTTCTCCTATCGGAACCTTCGAAAATTCTACTAAAGGCGTCTCTCTCACTTTGAATAGCAATGGCACTGGAAATCTTAACGGGTATTCCATTACCTTTAGTTATGACAAAACAACAATGAAAGGCAAAATCGTTGACCGTGAAGAAACTTATGATTTTAAGCTTATCGGCAAAGGCGATAATATGGAACTTGATACCGCTAATGGGCTTGTTACTTTAGATAGAAAGTGAAGCTACAGCCAGATAAGACTGACGGCATATTGTCAAAAATAAATCAAAGAAACGGCAATTCAATAAAATGAAAAGCCGTTTTTTCTTTGCCATTTCCAATCAAAAACGTACTGGATTTATCATAAATTCAGTCAATGTTGGATATAGAAATGTAAGGATTTTCAAGCGACATCTGTCATAGGGCCTTATAGCTATAAAGATATTCAATCGCTTTTTTTGATTTTTACCTTTATTTGAAAAGTAGCCTTCAATCAATGTAGCAATAATCATTTCATCTTGAAACATCGATTTATAATTCCAACAATATTTTTTCCTAGAGATTTGGGCAAATGGAGGATATAGAACTCCGAAGAGGAAATGTTTCAAGGGGTATGTGGGACTCCAAAAAGTCATGAATATGCAGAATCATTCTTGAAAATGCCGATTTCCTCGTTAAATTCATCCTTTATTTGCACCAACCTCTAGAGTTTCTGAAACAGAAACTGATTTTAGAAAAAATAGGCAAAGCAATCTTTCAGATAGAACGGCTACTTTTCTTTATGGTTTCCATTCGAAAAATCGCTATTTTCGCCGTTATATTCCAATCAATTTATCTAAGTAATTAAAGATATCTCTACATACGCTCTTTTAAAGGCTATATCAAATTAGTTCGTCTTTTAATCCTACTTTTTTCATTCTCCCTATTTAACAGCAAATACATCAAGGTATCGTTCAAACATTCCCTTAAATATTAATCCAATTTAATTTGATAAACCGTTATAAGCTTGTAAAATAGTCAACCGTTCTAAGCGAAAAAAGCGAGGAACAATTAAAAAAGAAAGAGAAAAATATGAAAAAACCTTTGATCGTAATGTCCACTTCGATTCTATTAAGCGGATTGATGCTTGTTGCCTGCGCTAGCGGGAATGACGGAAGTAGAGGCAGTTCTTCTGAATCTGCCACTTCTAGCATTCAATCTTCCACAAATAGCAGCAAATCGGATTCTTCTAGCAGCGACTCCAATTCCTCTAGTTCAAGCACCACTAGTTCAAGCGCAACTAGCAGTTCATCCACTAGCGTAAGCGCTTCCACTTCTTCTAGTAGCACCAATCCTTCTAGCAGTTCTATCTCTTCCAGCGCTTCAAGTAGCTCTAGCTCCTCTAGTAGCGTAATTCCAGCTGTTACAAAAGCCTTGACTTTCAAATCGGATGCCAATCACGCGGATACTACTCTCGTATTCTCAACTACACAAGATTTCAGCGCTCCAACCACTACTGGAGAAGTCGGAAAAACAATCTACGCCAAAGCCACGCTAAGTGATCTGGACGAAGAAGGCTGCGCATCCGTGGATCTAGTTTCTAACATTGACGATTTAGAGATTATTGTAACGAATAGCACATCTCATATTTGGCGCTTCGAGATGCCAAATTCCGACGTGGAATTCAGTATTCAATATAATGGGAACCATTATAACCTCACTCTCAAAAACGATTCGAATCATCCAGATACCACGCTAACTTTCTATAGTTCCTCAGAACTTGCTAGCTCAAGCATCATAACTCAAGGTGAATATGGGACCTATGTTTACGCCAAGGCCTCTTTGAGCAATGATGATGAGAGTAGCTACGACATCGACCTTCTTTCGGATGACGATGACCTTGAAATCATCTCCGCGAATAGCCTTACCCACCTTTGGCGTTTCAAAATGCCAAACAAGGACGTAGAAGTCAGTGTCTCTTATGATGGCAAATATTTTGATCTCAATTTCATGGCAGAGACCCAGCATCCGGACACAAAAGTGAAATTCTATAGTTCTTCCCTTCTTTCAGCTTCTAGCGAAATTACAGAAGCGCAATACGGCTCCACGGTCTACGTCAAAGCCTCTTTGAGCGAAAGCGATAAAAAGGCATATACTCTAAGGCCATTCTGCGCAGTCGTGACTTTGAGCACGGTTTCGGAAAATGTCTGGAGTTTCACTATGCCTAGTGACAATGTTTACTTATATTTGAACTATACGGAAAAATTAGGTGATGTCGCCGGGAGCTATATAAGCGGAAGCGATTACCTTGTCTTAAACAAAGACGGAACTGGGTCTTTCAATGACGCTAGTTTCACCTATACCTATGATTCTGATACAAGAGAAGGAAGAATCAGTTCCATTGCCGATGAAGGAGATAATAACACCTTTACTTATAATATGATTTCAAAGGAGATTACTCTGACCATAAAAGATCCTTCCGGAAAAATATATGATAGGCTAGAAATGACAAGAGAGGTCACGACCTTCTTTGGAAAGTATTCTTTTTCCTTCAAGGATCAATATGGCAATGAGGCTTCTGGCGAATTCGAGCTCAAAGCCAGAAGACGAGTGACAGATGACAATGGATCTACATATAGCACTTATACATACGATAGCGACACAAAAACAATAACATTCCAACTTGATAGATTTACGGGCTATACATTCACCTTAACATGTTCTAACAGTGGTGAGATCACAGGTGGAAGTATCAACAATGCTGATTTTGGATCCTCATACCAATTAACTTTATCAGAGTTATAAACAAATCTTAAACCTTAATCAATGAAAGAAGCTCTTCACTTACAATGAAGGGCTTTTTATTCATTCTGTTCATTATTCAAACAATTTCATGATCAAAGAAGCGCATGACTTATTAATTACTTTCTTTAGAAAGTACATTTGATATAATTCAAGCGTTCTATCGAGGGATATTATGAAAAATAAATCATTTCTTGCTTTGCCTCTTCTTCTAGCTACCTTAGCAAGCTGCTCTGGCAGAAATAGCGAAGAGAAAGCGATTAGCTCTACTCAAAGCGAGGTCTTCTCTAATCTTCAAAAAGGCTTTACCGTCGTAGGCACTTTCAAAACCATCACCACTTACTATAGCGACTCCAATTACAACGTGCCATCCACCAAAAGCCAAAAGAAAAGCGAATACACTTTCAAATTGACTTACACCAATAGCGAAGATTACGTCGGAGTTGACCGTAGATTCTACAAAGTCACCGATAATGCCAAACGTTATTTAGGCGGCGAGAATGCCTATGAGAACAACGGTTATGTCGGATTGAATTATCTTGACTACAATAATAACATCCAAAAAGATGGCTATAGCAGCAATGACGGCTATAACGAAGACGCTTATGCCTCAAGTGGTTTAGTCAATCCTTTCACTTTGATGAAAGCAAGCGACTTCACCACCGATTCTAGCGTCATCTATCTAAGCGTTGAAAAAACGAATTTGCTCTATACTAACGTCTTCTCAGGACTTTCTAAATACGTCTCGATGAAGATTCCTTTCACTCGCCTTGCTTTCAAAACGGATTTCTCAAGCGGTGCGATGACATCCCTCGCCTATAAGACCACCGAATACGAAGATTACACCAATTATTATGCCAAAATCAGCTATGGCGTGGATTTCCTTTTCTCCGAAATCGGAAGCGCCAATGCCAAAGACAAGTTAGTCAAGGAACCTTCTAAAAGCGAAAACGATCCTTTAGGGAAAGCCTTAAAGAATATGGCAGGGCAAAAAATCACCATCACCCGTCACTCGATAACCTATGAAGGCGTAGATAAAATCGATGCCGAAGAGACCGTCACCACCTATAACGATGGCGAATCGATCTATATGCAGGTTTATGATTCTGCCAATAGCGAAGAGGCCCCAAGCGAAGCCAGTGCTTCGGATTTGTATTTGAAGAGCAAAACCGATGGCGGCGTCCTATACGCCTATGTTTTAGGGAGCAAATCTGGCGATAAATACACCTTTGTCGACGGTTCAACGAACTATTCCTCGATCAATGGCTACTATTATTATTCTTCCTTCCAACCAAATTTCAGCATTTCCCAGAATATTTTCAACAAAAACGAGGATGGGAGCTATTCTCCAACCGAGGATAATCTTCCTTATATCGGCGCGGAATGCTTCGTCCCAGCCCTTAACATCACCGAAGAAATCTCTTCTGGCTACATCACCAGCATGAAGATTTATTTAAGTAACGACAATAATTACATCGATCATATCCAATTCTTGTTTGAAGAGGATATCTATACCGGCTACACTGGGCAAATCATCGTGACTTATAGCGATATCGGAACTAGTAAGATCCCTTTCGCGATCAGCGTCCCAACTGGATTATTAGGATAAGGAGAAGCATAATGAGAAAACGTTATTTTGCATTATTTGTTTTAGGGGCAAGCGTTTTGGCTTCTTGCTCAGGGAGCTCTAACAGCTCTTCTTCCGAAAAGGAAGGCAGCTTAGGGTCAATCATTGATAGCTTCTCCAAAGGCTTCTTGATGGATGGCACAATCAGCCAATCAAGAGTGGCGATCACTGGCTATGACTCAGATGGCAATTATGTCTATAGCAGCAACAAAGAGACCAATACCTATGAATCCAAGATCGGTTTCTCCAACACCGATAGAAATGCGATCTATAAATATTCGACCCAAGTCTATGAAGGCGAGAGCCAAACGATCGAAGACTACACTTATTTCGAAGACGAAGAAGGATATGCCTACGCCGAAAGCCTCAGCATCAATAATGAGGTAACTCGCGATTACAGCATCAATCTGACGACATCCTCTTTCGAATACAATGGCTTCTATAATCCTTTCAGCATTCTTGATGAAGCGGATTTCAGCGTCAATTCAAGTAATGAGAACCGTTACGACTTGGATATCAACAAAGCTGGGATCATCGCCAATAATCTCCTTTATTCCTTGAATTCTGGCTTTGCTACCGCGGTTAAAAGCGCCTATTTTATCTTTAATGGCACCACTTTCTCTTCCTTCCGCATCAATATGAACGATTATATCTACGAAGGTGATGATGCCTATTATAAGGTCTCGAATAACGTCTATTTCATTCTTTCGGAGGTTGGCAGTTACCATATTGATGGCGCTACCCCATTCGCTGACAAAGGATATGTCGCTTTGGAGACTGGCTTAAAGGCCATCAAAGACAATTTCACGATGCACGTTAAGAAAAAAATTAACGAGCAAGTGAGTGCCACTAAAAGCGAAGAATATGTAGATTTCTATTTCGCCGATGGGGAAATCTATGTTCACTCCTATAGCGATTCGAATAAATCAGCAGTCGATAAGACAGCCGACTTCTATTTGGCCCCAAGCGAAGACAATACTTTGTATAGTTATGTCTACGATTCCGCTTCTTCAAATTGGAATCAAAAAAGCGTCTCAACCGCCTTCCCATCTTTATACCAAGGCAAATATACTTTCGAAGACTATTGCCCAAAGATCTCTTCTGTTTCGAGCAATTTCTTCAAATACAATGACGAATCAGGGTATTATGAAGCCGAAGAAAGCATGGCGGAGATTCTTCCTTCCTATTTCTATTTAGGCGCGCAGCCATTCAAGAAAGGGGCTTCCAATTCCTTTATCGATGTGGAAATCACCTGTAACGATTCTATGATCGATAAGGTCATTCTCCCATTCTCTTATTTTGATATTTCCGAAGGATCGATATTGACTGGCAGCTATGAATTGACTTTCAGCGAAATCAATAGCACCGTCTTGCCAAAATAATTATGAAAAAGAAGAATTTATTAATCTTGACGCCTTTGCTAGTGAGCTTATTTGGCTGTAGCAGCGGAAGGTACGACATCAATCTAAGCTGCAATGAGGGGGGATCATTGAAAGCCTACCAAAACGGTTCTCTTTTAGGCGAGGCCGATTCTTCTAAGAAAACCCAATTGAACACTCTATCAATCGGGGATAGTTTCACTCTTCAGGTGAATTTGTCAGAAGGCTATAAAGTGGAATCGGTGAAAAACAATGAGAAATTAGTCACTTCTTCTAACGCTTATTACTCGATAACGATAGACTCTTTGCCAACCAATATCGTCGTAACTTTCAAGCAAATCGAATCGAAGAGTGCGGATTTCACTTATGTCTATAACGACGATATGACCGCCACAATCGTTTCTTATTCCTCTAACGAGCTTCCAACGCCGCTTTCGCTTCCTTCTACGACCACTCACGATAACAAGACCTACAAAGTGACTGGAATTGCCAAAGAGAGTTTCGCCAACCTCGGAGTGACGAAAATCAAAATCCCTAGCTCCATCAGCAAAATCGAATATGGCGCCTTCAATAGCGTCTATAACCTCTCTTACATCGATGTCGACGAAGCTAACGCCTACTACAAATCCGTCGATGGAGTTTTATATAACAAAGATGAGAAAGAATTGATAGCTTTGCCCTCGCAATACGATTTAGGGGATTCTAGTACTTTCAAAGTCCCAAATAGCGTCACTTCTTTCGCCCCTTATTCTTTCTATGCTTCGAGAGTGCTCAAGCACATCGAATTTGGATCGTCTTTGGAATCTATTGGGGATTATGCCTTCTATAACGCCACATCCTTATTGGATCTGACTCTTCCTACTTCCTTAAAATCGATTGGGGAAAGCGCCTTCTATCAAAATTCCAATCTGAAGGCCATCGCTTTCGCCGAAGGATTGGAATCAATCGGAGATTACGCCTTCTATGGTTTAGTCTATATCACTTCTTTGTCTTTCCCTGACTCTTTGAAAAAAATAGGAGGAAACGCCTTCTATAAATGCGACAAGCTTAAAAGCGTCGATTTCGGGGAAGGTATTGAAGAAATAGGCGAGTTAGCTTTCTCAAACGAGGATAACATCACCTCTTTATCCTTCCCAAAATCATTGAAAAAGATTGGGAATAGCGCCTTCAGCGTTTGCTCAAGTTTGACGAAAGTCAGTTTTAGCGAAGGATTAGAGGAGATTGGGAATAGCGCTTTCGCTTTATGCAATAATATAAGCGCGATCGCTTTGCCTGCATCTTTGAAGAAAATCGGATCCAACCCTTTCTATGCGATCTTGAAACTAAATTCCTCGAATTTCTCGGTCTCTAGCGAAAGCGAATATTTCGATGTCGTCTCTGGGGTTTTATACACCAAAGACCATAAGAAGCTCATTTGCTATCCTTATGGTTTAACTTCCTCTTCCTATGAAGTGCTTGAAGGCAGCGAAGAGTTAGCGGTCCAATCATTCCGCTTAGTCGCTTCTTTGTCTAGCATCACTCTCCCAAAATCAATCAAAAAGCTCGATGAATGCTTCTATGAGATGTCTTCTTCCGCTTCATCTCCTTTTACTATCAATTACAAAGGTAGCGAAGAAGAATATAAAAAGATCGACAAAGAAGGTAGCAATGACGAAAGCTATTTGGAAAACACTTATTATTATAAAATCAATTATAACGCCTAAGATTCAGTCTTCCTAAGAGGTCTTTTTTCAACAAATGCTTATATGAGTATCAAAATATGCGAAAAAGATACCATTCAAGAATTATTTGTCTATAATAAATTTGCAACCGGAGGAAACATAAAATGAAATGGTTCAACAAGCAATCTAGATTAGTTCAAATCTTATTGTTATTAATCCCATTTGTTAACTGGATCACCGAAATCTTCGTCCGTGCCACTGGCGTCGTTCAAAAGCCAACCTTAGGGAACATCCTTGGATTTATCTTGGTTATCTTCTTTGGCGCCATCATCGGCTGGGTCGATTTGGTTTGGGTCTTATTAACCAATCACTTGATCTTCTGCAAATAAGAAGCGAATCGAAATAGAGTGCTTCGGCACTCTTTTTTTATGCGTTTTTTAAAGCATTTGGGAAAGATTATTTTATAATATCAATCGTTATTTTCGAGGTAATGATATGAAAAAAGGAATCGCTCTTGCATTCTCGTCTATCGCTTTGGTAAATATGGTTGGTTGTTCAGGGAAAACCATCATCCATGATAACAGTCTGGAATCCAGGGAAATAAGTTTCCTGAATTACCTTCCAGGCTATGCCTCCGCGGATAATATGAAGCTCACTTGCTATTTCAAGGACAATATAAACGCCCCATTTATTTCAGTGGAGAATCTACTAGAGACTTTCAGTGGATATTATGATTATTCCCTTTTTAATTGGAGTCAAGACGTCTCAAAGAGCACCTACACCTTGTCATTGAAGGCGAATAGGAATATGTATATGGCCTTCAATTACCTCGCCGACACGATTTATCTAAGCAATCTAAGCTTCACCGATTATTTATTTAAAGCCTCTTCCGCCGGATCGACTTCTTATAATTTGAAGGTCTTATCCTCTTCTTTCAGCGTTGGTTCTAAGCCCATCACCTATTCTTTGGCGGATTATTCTTTCGATATCATCTCTCACGACAATCAGTGTTTGGTCCCTTTGTCGATTCTGAATATGGTCATGAATAGCAATAACTACATGAATCTTATCTACAATGGCGAGAAAATCTATAGCGTCTATTCGTCTTTCACCCCTTCTAGTGAATACTATGAAGAGATTTATAATTGCTCCTTGAACGGAAGGAGCCAAAGCAAGGCCTATCGGGAAGCAAATTTGAATAGCCTTTGCTTTTTGATGGATTACTTCTATGGCTTAAAAGAGCTTAAAGGTTTCTCTAGATTCCGCGATTACATTCCGGAAGCTGATTTATCTTGTTATTTAAGCACTGATTCCTCAGAGAATATCAAGGGGACCTCTCATCTTCTTTACAATTATTTGAATGACCCTCATACTTTGCCTACGACAATCGGGATGTATTCTAATTACGTCAAAGCTTACCCCGTTTATTCTTCTGACACTGGCGAAAAAAGGCAAACGATGAATAAAGCTTCAAGCGCTTTGAAGGAGATAAGAAATAATTCCATCCCCGATTATGATTATTCCAAAGTCCGTTATAAGGAGGATGCAGCGATCATCACTTTGCCAAATTTCCAAACCGGCACTTACGCCCAAATCTATAACGATGATAATTCCATCAAAGAAGATGCCTATAAATACGATAGCTATATCTATATGAGAAAGTGCTTAGACGAAGTGAATTCGCATGATGGCATAAACTATGTTTTAATCGATGTCTCTTTGAATGGGGGAGGGAACGTCGGAGCCTTATATCGCGTGATGGGATTTTTGAAAAACGATGACGTCCATTACGCAACCTATAACACCTTGTCAAAGAAATACAGTTCTTACCATTATTCTGTCGATCTGGTAGGCAAAGGCGATTATTCCTCTAATCCATATAACAAATACAAATACGCGATCCTCTCTAGCGAATACAGTTTCTCTTGCGCCAACCGCTTCTTATCCATTGCCAAAGAGCAAAAAATCGCGAAGATCATTGGCAAAAAATCGAGTGGAGGCATGTGCACAGTCCTTCCAACCGTCTTATTGGATGGAAGCTTCTTGACAATCTCTAGCCCCAATCAGATGGTCACTACAAGTGACGAAAAAGACATTAGCAAAAAGCAAGAGATCGAATCTGGGGTAGAGGTCGATTATTCCTTGGAACACGAATATTTCTACAATGATGCAGTTTTAGTAGAAGCTATCCATAACGTTTATAGCGCCTAAACATATTAGTAAGCAACGCTTACCAATCATTTTGTTAAAAATTAATAACAATATTTTCTCTTTAGGCATATAATCTTTCGGTCAAAAGGATAATTAATTTCATGGAATCAAACAAAAAGAAAACAATCATTGGCGGAATAGGGGCTTTAGGAATCATCGCGATCATCTTTGGAACCTCTTTTGGATTGAATGGCTGTTCCAATTCAAATAGCGGAGGCTCAAATTCACTAAGTTCGGAAAATAGCGGCTCTAGCGGAACAAGCGTTTCCACTTCAAGCACCTCATCGAATAGCAGTTCTAGCGGATCAAGCGCTTCTACTGCCCACGTCCATAGTTGCAGCTATTATGTCCGCGGCGAGACACAACATTATAGGATCTGCGAAACCTGCGGCGAAGATTATGATTTCGCTGACCATACTTCAGCCAGTGGCGAAATCGTTATCTGCGAACACGAAGAAGCTAGCAGAAGCGGCAGCGAATACGATGGCAAAAAAGGCAAAGTCTGCGATATCTGCGGCGGCTACTTCGACAAATTCTCCTATAACCCGTATGTAAGCCAGGAAGAATTCGAAGACGCTTGGAAAATCACGACTGAGAACTTCATCTACGTTCAAGAAGAATATAGTTCTGTCTCAACGAATGAAAATACCGAAAGAAAGACCTTAACCATCAAAAAGCATCAGAACATCATCTCCGTTGAAAAGAAAAACGAAGCCGCCAGAACCTCAGGGCCAGCGATGTCTGATTTCGAAGCAAGCGGGGAAACCGATTTGAAGTACTATGTCAAGAATGAGGATGGCACCTATCTTTACTATGAAAGCAGCACCGACGAAAACAATAACCTCGTTTGGTATAAATCTTCTAGTGATTCCTCAGTCTATGATTTATACGCGAATTATAACTTCTACGATCTGAAAACCGAGCCATACTTTTATAGCAATGGCGTCGTTGTGAACAATAACTCCTATAATTACGATAGCGAAAAGGGCGGATATGTCTCAAAGAGCCAAATCGTCACCTTCGATATGCGCAAGATCTTAAGCGTCAAGCGCTCGAAACCAAATGAAAGCGATGGCAAAGAATGCCAAGTCAGTTATGATTGCGCGGAAATAACTTTGCCAGAAGCAACGGATTTGCCTGAATAAAAAGTAACCATCCTCGTCGAGGATGGTTTTCTTTTTTTAAGCATATAGTTTTTCAAAATAGTTTGTGAGCTCTTCTGGCGTCAAAGAGCATCCTCCCTCGACCCAGAAACGGATTAAGGAAACAAAGGATTCCGAAAGCTGATGGATTTGCATCTCTTCAGGGATGCCATCTTTATAATAAGTGTGCGATTTGACCGCGGCGCCTAATAAAGGGAGCGAGCGTTTTTTCAAGGCTTCGACAAAGATCGGCGCAGCCTCGGATTTCAAAATGGTCTGAATGAGTTCTTTCTCATCGAAGAAATGATAAAAGACATGGGTGATCATTCGCTTGTAATCAAAGGAGGAAGAAGAGGAGAAATCGTGATCTTCTTCCTTTTTATGAGTAGCGGCGAAAACATGATCGAATATCTCATCGCAAACGCCTTTCAAAACGTCTTCTTTGCTTTTGAAATGGGCATAGAAGGTCGAACGGGAAATCCCACTTTGATTAAGTAAGTCTGTCACGGAGATTTCCGAATAATCTTTGCTTAATAAACAGATACGGAAGGCCTCATATAAAGCGCTTCGGGTTTTGCTTTCTCTTTTATCCATGCCTAAATAATATACATATGTTCGTTATCTTGCAAGTAATCGAACATAAATCTTTTATTTGTTTTTTATTTACCGAACTTTTTACTTTTTTTCGTTCGTTTTCTTCTTTTTTATGCTAATATTCTCGGGCATGGGAATTGAAACTAGCGACATCAATATCGTCTTGAAAAGAAAAAGAAAGAAAACTATGATCAGCTTCGGGATTCTTTTTTTGTCTTTGTTTCTTTTGTTTTTCTCTTCTTTAGGGATTGGCTCATCGCATTTAGGACTGATCGATTCTTGGAAAGCGTTATTCGGGATTGGGGATAGCATAGCAATTAATATCGTCTTAAAGATAAGATTGCCCCGGACCCTTGGAGCGATGGCGGTAGGCGCCGCATTGTCTTTGTCGGGATTATTGATGCAAACCGTTTTGAAAAATCCAATGGCTTCCCCTTCTACTTTAGGCATTTCCAATGCCGCATCTTTCGGAGCGAATATTGGGATCATGGCTTTAAGCGGGATGGGACTTGCTGGCCTTGGGGACTTTGCCATTGCCGCAAAAAGCCCTTGGCTAGTGTCCTTATTTGCCTTGCTATTCTCTTTTGTCTGCTTACTCTTAGTCCTTTTTCTTTCTAGCTTTGCCAAATTCAAGCCATCCACGGTGATTTTGTTAGGTATCGCTTTTTCTAGTTTCTTCCAAGCATTGACGACTTTGCTACAATATTTCGCGGATGATGTCTCTTTAAGCGCGGTGACTAATTGGGCGTTTGGAAATCTAGAAAGATTGAGTTTCTTACAAATCGGGATAATCTCTGGCATTGCCTTCTTTTCTTTGATCGTGGCTTATTCCTTGTCCTATAAATTGAACGCTTTGCAAGGGGGCGAAACATTAGCGAGAAGCATGGGGGTAAAAACCACTTCTTTAAGATTCATTTCTTTGTTTTTGTCGTCTTTGATGACCGCCGTATCGGTTTGTTTTTGCGGCATCATCGGATTCATTGGGATCATGGCCCCTCAAAGTTTGAAAAGAATCATTGGCAATAACATGAAAATCCTGATTCCTTTTTCCTTTTTAGGAGGAGCCGCGCTTCTTTTATTATGCGATATCTTCACTAGGCTAGTTGGAAACGGAACCTCTCTCCCGGTTGGCGCAGTCACTTCGATTATCGGCGTTCCTTTCTTTATCGTGCTTATCTTTTCGAAAAAGGAGGCACTGAAATGAGATTAGAGGTCAAAGACTTGCATTTTGGATACTACAAAAAAGAAGTCTTAAAAGGAATTAATTTCGTCATAAACAGTGGCGAAATAAGCGTTATTTTAGGAAAAAACGGTGTCGGAAAATCCACGCTTATCGAGTCTTTGCTAGACGTAAAAAAGATAAAGCAAGGCGAAATCTTGCTAAATTCCAGGTCTTTGAAAGAATATTCCTTGAAAGAAAGATCAAAATTAATTGCCTACGTCCCTCAAAGGCTAGAGGAAACAGGCATATCGGTATATGACTTCTTGTTATTAGGGAGATTGCCTTATTTCAATTTATCTCCAAGCAATGTTGACAAAGAGGAAGTGACGAAAATAATCTTCAAATTCGGCTTAGAAAGAATTGCTTATTCTGGAATGGAAGAGATATCCGGGGGTGAGAGACAGCTTGTCTCTATCGCCCGAGCGATGCTAGCAAACCCTTCTTTCCTTCTCCTAGATGAGCCCACTTCTTCCTTAGACGTCAAAAACGAGTTGAAGGTGCTCTCTTCCTTAAAGCGGATCGCCAAGGAAAAGAATGTCGGAATCTTAGTAATTTTGCATAACATTCAAAAAGCGATCAATCTAGGCGATAAGCTGCTTTTTATGGTTGATGGTGAAATAAAACACGAAATATCTCCTGAAAATCTAAGCGAAGAGATTTTAGAGGATGCCTATTCCTTAAAAGGGGAAATCATAAAAGCGAACCATAAAACATACATAGATTTCTATGGAGGAGAATGATATGAGAAGAAATTTGGCTTTATTAATTTTGCCGAATATGTTATTAGCATCGTGCGCCGGAGGTAATTCCGGCAATTCTTTCGCTTCATCGAACGATGGTGCTACAAGTTCAACTGCCATCTCTAACGTTATAACGCTGGAAGATGGAATAGGAAGAAGTTTGACCTTAGATACTAAGAAAATCAAGAAAGTCATTTGCGTTGGGGCGGGCGCTTTGCGTTACTACGCCTATTTAGAAGGCGCCGAAAGATTAGTGGGAGTCGAAGATATCGATTGCAAATCTAAAAGAAGCTCTTCTTCTCCTTTTGAAGGGGTCGCTAGACCTTATTACGACGCCTATAAAGAGGAATATTCCTCTCTCCCTAGCTGTGGCCAAGGCGGGCCCATGCATCAAAGCCCAGAATTAGAGAAAATCGCCGCTTTATCGCCTGATTTGATCATTTCCGATTATGAGACCGAAGAGCAAGCAAACTCAATGGAGTCTTCTTCTGGCGCGAAAGTATTCACGGTTAAATATGGCCAAAAAGGGGTGTTTGATGACACTTTTGCCAATACCTTGATCGCTTTGGGGAAAATCTTAGGCAAAGAGAATCGGGCCAATGAGCTTAGTAGTTACATTAATAGCTGCAAACAAGAGATCAATAGTAAAACATCCTCTTATGACCACGATAAAAAAGCCTATATCGGCGGAGTTGGGAACTGGGGGCAAAAAGACTATTTGAGCACCCATCCAAATTATCCATCATTCAAGGTCGCGAATATCGAAAATGTCTTAGAAGGCGAAGAATTGGCCTCGAGCGGCGTTCAAAATATCGACAAAGAGAAATTCGAGGCAATTGGAGAGAATATCGATGTTTTGATTTTGGATTCCGCTGGAATCTTTAAAACGATTTCCGCCTATAGCGAAGACAAGACGATTTTCGATAACGTGAAAGCCGTGAAAAATGGCGAAGTATATCTTCAACTTCCCTATAACGCCTATTATCAGAATATCGAAATAAATCTAATGAATACCTATTTTGTGGCTAATGCCGTTTATCCGGGCTGCTTTGGCGCTGATTTCAATATGGAAGAAAAAGCCGATGAAATTTTAGAGAAATTTGTCGGCAAGAAAATATATTCTTCCTTAAAGACGATGTCTGGCCAATATGGCGGTTATCAAAAAATCGCCAACCTAAAAGAATTCTTAAGCAATGGAGCCAAATAATGAACGAGGAAATCAAAAATTACTTTGATCTTCATAGCGCTTCTTGGGATGAAGCGGAAGTAAGCACGGTGGAAGAAAGAAGAGCTTTTCTTAGTTTCATTGATATAAAGGAAGGCGATAAAGTCTTGGATTTAGGCTGCGGGACGGGTGTCATAACGCGCCTACTTTTAGAGAAAGCAAAAAGAGAGGTAATTGGCCTCGATTTATCGCCAAAAATGATTGAAATCGCCAAAAAGAAGGCTGAAATGCAGCCATTGCTAAATTTTCAATCCGGCGATTTCTTAGATTTCAAAGAAGGCGATTTTGATTGGATCATCGTCTTTAACGCCTACCCTCACTTTTTAGACCGAGAATCTTTCAAAAAGAAAGCGTTGTCTTTGTTAGATAAGGGTGGGAAGCTAGTCATCGCCCATAATATCGGGAGAGTAGTATTAGCCAAGCACCATTCAGGATCTGTCAATATCTACTCTAGGGATTTGCTACCCCCAAAGGAAGAAGCGAATTTCTTCTTTCCAGAGATGAAGATAATTCTTTCTGACGAAACTAAGGATTCCTATCGAATAATCTTAGAAAAGCTTTAAAAAGAAAACGGATCCCTCTAGAAGGAATCCGTTTTAATTATTTTAATAAACCGCTTTGTTTAAGAAGAATCTCGATATCCGTGTTTTTTGTTTTCTTTTTCACGATTTTGAGAAGCGTTTTCTCCTTGAGATTCAAAGGTACTTCTTCAATCGATTTCTTGTCAAGCCCATAGTAGCAGGCTTTAAGCAATTCTCTGACATCATAGCAACTTCCCCAAACTTCCGGAACGGCGCGGTCAACATTCAGCAAAGTGTAAACTGCTTCCATGCCAGTGCGGATAGAATATTCGGTGGTGAAAATCGTATCGCGAGGGGTTTCGGCAAATTGGCCAACGAAAGCGAAGTTGACGGCGCCGGTTGGAACAACATGTGGTCTATCGCTATTTTTACGAGGTTGGAAGAAAGCGTTTATGTAAGGCATATAGCAAGTCGTTGTGTTGCACTTATTCTTCGCGTATTCCTCAATTTTCTCAGTTGGGATTCCAATATGGTAAAGCCATTCTTCCGCGACTTCGAATCCTTTAGAATCCTTCATCGCTTTCTTAATATAGTTACCTGGCTTATTAGTGTTTAAAGAATAAACCCATACCAAAATCGACCCTTTCTTTTGGCTCTTGAATTGAGGCTGTCTATTGATAGTCCAAGACAAATACCAATTATCGATGGAATCTTTGACCGTAACGATTCCGCCTGTAGTGACCTTGCCGCTTCTGGGGTCACGTTGGCAAATCTTAATGATATGTTGAATGATGTCCTCATCAGATGTCTCGATTGTGGCGCTCATCCAATTTGTGGCATTGACATTCGAACAGAATTTGTCAGGATTTCCATATTCGCCGTTTTTGGCTTGTTTAGCGATATTTTTCCATAAATCCCACGATTCCCCACTTCCATTTTTGATTTTTGATAAATCCGGGGCGTTATTTTGATCGCCATAGCAAGAAGTGTCGGTGCAGCAGCCATTTGTGATGATTACTAGGTCATTCTCGCTCAAAGAGACTTTTTCTTCTTTGTCATCTTTGATGTAATCAATTTCTGTAGCCACCTTTTTGCCGTTTCTATCTTTGATTTTGACATTTCTCACATTATAGCCATAGCTGATTTTAACATTGTGATCGGAAAGATATTTGACCAAAGGCAAAATCATTGACTCAAATTGATTGTATTTAGTGAAACGAAGGGCGCTAAAATCCGGCAAGCCATCAATATGATGAACGAAACGGCAAATATAGCGTTTCATCTCTAAAGCGCTGCTCCAGGTTTGAAAAGCGAACATCGTTTGCCAATATAACCAGAAATTGGTGTGAAAGAACGATTCAGGGAGTACTTCCTTGATTGTTTTGTCTTCAAGTTCTTTTTCTGGCGTGATGAATAATTTCGACAAAGCCAAAGCAGAGGCCTTATCTAATTTAAACTGATTGTTTGTTTTGGCGTTTTGCCCACGATTGATTGAGGCACGGCACAAAGAATAATTAGGGTCCTCTTTGTTCAAATAATAATATTCATCCAAAACGGTCAGTTCGGGGTTTTCGATGGATTTAACATCCCTAAACATGTCCCACATGCATTCAAAATGGTTGTCCATTTCCCTCCCACCGCGCATAAAGAATCCTTTTGTGACGTCTTTTCTCCCATCACAAGAGCCGCCTGCTAAATCGAGTTTTTCTAGCACATGGATATTCTCGCCTTTCATTTGGCCATCTCTCACCAAAAAGAAAGCCGCGGAAAGACCCGCTAAGCCAGTGCCGATGATATAGGCGCTTTTCTTGTCCACCCCTTCTGGCTTCTTTGGGTGAACAAACGCTTCATAAGTTCCTGCTGAATAATACATTGCAAATCCTCCTAAACTTACATTTAAATAATAGAAAAAGAAGCCTTTTTCCAAAGTTATATTTGTTGCCTTTTGTCAAAGAATTTTACATATGTAATATTTTGACAAACTACTTCATATTATTGATGCAATGATCAATCGTACCTTCTAAAAGAACAGAAATCTTATTAACTAATGTCTTTGGGTCTTCTTTCATATCTTTATTGACCCATTCCAAGACCACGCTGACGAAAGAATACATATAAAATTTGGTTATAAAATCTTTGTTTTCTTCGCTTAAGCTCGTATTTTTGGATTTCTCATTGACTACTTTATAAATTATTGGATAAACAAGTTTGTACAAATAACGGACTAAAACATCCGAGGAAATAGAATGATAAATATTGTTGATAAAGGCTTTGTCTTTGCGCATCAGCTCAAAAATAGAGAGAAAACCTTCTTGCCAATTTTTATAGTTATCTTTGCTTGAAAGAGCTTCTTCAGCGTCTTTGATGGTTATCCACTCCACTAAAGAAGGGACATCGGCAAAGTGATAATAAAAGGTTTGTCTAGTAATGTCAGCGTTTTTGGCAATGTCATTGATTGTAATATCCTTCAATGATTTTTTAAGAAGCAATTCCTTGAAGGAAGAGGCAATGGCTTTCTTCGTAGTAAGTTGACTCATAATGAAATCATAACAAACTTAATAAAAAGAAGAAGGTTTTTGTTTAAATTTCAAGATTAAAAAGACAAAGCAAAAAAGAGCCATCTTTTTCAGATGACCCTTTGATTTTAATAGCAATCGCGGACTATCGCTTTGGTGTAGCACCAGCTTGTGTATTCATCTTTGTAGAAGAGAGCGTCGCTTACGGTACTAGTCATTCTATCGAAGTACTTATCATCATATTGCCCATCGAGGTATTTTTGCTCAGGATCCATCAAGCAATAGAAGTAATCATCGCAATTATATCTAAGCTCAGCATGGTCTAAGCCACCAATCCAAGTGTGATAGATGCAAACTTCATAAATCTGTCTTCTGACGCTTTCGCCTTTTTGGTTGATGTAGGTGCTATAAATCTTGGTGTCGTGGTTCAGATACCCACATCCTTCAGCGCTAAGATCGCCATAGAACAACCCAGCGGCGTTATTGAAGAGATTTTCGTCTTTGGCATAGAAGCCGGCGTTTTTTAGATAATCCTTCAAAGTATAGTCTTGGCCACCGAAGTTCTTCGCATAGGCATTGAAGTCATTTCTGATGGCATTGACGATATCTTTGTTAGGCTCATAAGCGAAACCGGACTCCCGATAGTACCTAGCGCCATATCCTTTGACGGCTTTTAATAAAGCTTGTCTCGATTCATCTCCGACTTTGTCGTTATGGTTATAAGTCAAAGTCGCAAGTCTTGTCGAATATTGCTTTCCTGTCGGAAGATAGATAACCGTTTGCTTATCTTTTCTTAAGGTCTCATATTCATCTAAACGTTTGAGCTCTTTCTGGAACATCGCGTTAGCTTTATTGACTTCCAAGGCCATCGTGTCCATATAGCC
>CAVAYV010000044.1:0-19685 GCA_963593015.1 bacterium
CCACAACCACGACTTTGTCGATCTTGCCTTTGAAGTGATAGGCTTCTCCTTCGCTAACAAGGTCCCATTCGATTGGCATTTCAGCATAGGTTTTCTTAATCGAGGAATATTTGACAAAGTAATGTAATTCAGCGCAAACCTTTTCCATGGCTTTCAAAGATGATCGCAAATACATTTCGTAAAAATCGTTATATTCAATGCCGGCAGATTTAATCTGTTCTTTGTAAATTCCTATTGCTTCGGTTGCGATTTTCGAGA
Source organism: bacterium (assembly GCA_963593015.1). Taxonomy (GTDB): domain Bacteria; phylum Bacillota_I; class Bacilli_A; order RFN20; family CAG-826; genus UBA4951. The sequence continues at coordinate 259 of CAVAYV010000044.1, forward strand.
AATCGAAATCCTCATCGTAAAGATGCTCGAAGATGGAATGTGAGAAAGTTCCTAAAGCCGGATAATGGATATCATCTTGTTTTGAAGGGATTAGATATGATAAATAAAATGAAAAGGGGCAATTAATGAATTGTTCGAGTTTGGTAACCGAAAGCCCTTTGTAATTTAGTGGCGATTTATATCCGCTTATGCCTTTGAAAGAATGGTCGTAAGAGCGGAACTCATCATATGGTTTTCGGTAAAAGGCATCATCTAGTTCTTTAATTTTCCAAAGAGAGACGAATTCATTTGTATATAAACCGTTTTCGTTGAAGGTGGGTTTAAGATACTTGTTTTCCTTTTCCCCTCCATAGCATTCAAATTCTTTTACAAATTGAGAAGAATAAATTTTGTCAGATAAGTGTTCGCCGACGCGAGATAAAAAAACTATGTTTGAATAACGAATGTAATTGAGTTTCTTTTTTCGATCGATTTTGGTCTTGACGTAACTAGGATTGGCACCAATTTTAAGCAATATTTCATCACTAAAAAATCCATTATCATCAAAAACTTCATAAAATGAGCCGTCGACAAAATCGGTTACATAAACATTTGGATCATCTTCAATCATAAAATCATTGAAAATTCGAATGCCAGTTTTAGACAAAGCTTCCATTTCGCCCAAAGTGGCGATTATTTCTTGAAGCGACGAATAGGCGAAATCAAACGGATAATCCTTTAGGTGGTAATGTTCGATTGTTTCTTTAAGCGGTTTCAAAGACTCATCATTTGATTCTTCTAGGGAAAAACCAAAATCTTTTGAAGAATAAATGGCTCTAAGCTTACTAGCCACCTTAGGGTTAGAGGCATAGCTTCGAGACGCTAAAATGCAGGAATCCAAATGAAAAATGTCCGAAAACAAAGAAATGTAATAAAGATCTCCTTCGTCTTTTATATGGATTTTAAAGGCATCCGCTTCTTCTCCATTTATTATCTTTTTCCTAATATCGCTAAAAATATAAGAGAATTGCTGGAATTTATTCTTAAAAAACAATAATTGAGGGCATTCCTCTTTTCTTTCGTCGAACCTTATCTTCAAATCAAGATCTTCAAGGGTTATATCTTTTATCCCAATTTGATTTCGCTTAGCAAGATTATGCAATTCAAAATCATCTTCCAATTCCAAAAAAAGGATTTCGCTATTAATAGCTTCATACTTCCCGTATTTGTCATACGATATGAAGTCCCTTTGAGAAAGTTCATCATATAATTTTCCCAAACTATCCGATTTATCCAAATCAGCAATGCGAAGGATTTTGGAAATTTCCTTGCTTTCAGAATAGCTATAACCTTTGGACATCAAATAAACGATTGGATCTTTTTTGTAGGAAAAAGAAATGAGAGAAACAAAATCATTTGGGGTGACTATTTTGAAAAAGCCATCTGGGTGTTTGCTTTTGTATTTAAACAGCAATGCTTTGTATATGGCGTCCGCCACAATAATCTGTTTTTTCATCAGCGAGAACCCCGGTTTTTTAAATATTATACCAAATAAAACACATTCATTATCTTTTTAATTAAGGAGAATGAATTTATAATTCATAAGCATTCAAGGAGCAAGAAAATGGGGACAATCATGAAGGCAAAATCGCTAAGCAAAACCTTTGGCGAAGGCGAAAACAAGATAGTCGCTTTGCATGATGTGTCTTTTGAAATCTTAAAAGGGGAATTAACCATAATCGTCGGCCCGTCTGGAGCTGGAAAATCCACGCTCCTAAATTTAATCGGTGGAATGGATGCCCCTACAAGCGGATCATTGTTTATCAAAGATGAGGATATCGCTAAATACACCTCCCAGAAAAGAACCGATTATCGTAGAAACAAAGTCGGCTTTGTGTTTCAGTTTTATAATCTAATGCCAAATTTGACGGCAAGGGAGAATCTTGAGCTTGCAACCGAATTGAAAAAAGACGCTTTAGACGTAGACGAAACTTTAAATAAGGTTGGTTTGAGTGATAGAAAAGACAATTTTCCAAGCCAATTGTCTGGAGGAGAGCAACAACGAGTTTCGATAGCGAGAGCCCTGGCTAAAAATCCTGAAATAATTTTGTGCGATGAGCCAACAGGCGCTTTAGATTATGAAACTGGAAAAGAAATCCTTTCTCTTTTGTCAGATGCCGCAAGAAAAGAAGGGAAGACGGTAATAATCGTTACCCATAATGCGGCTTTAATTGAAATGGGCGATCACTTAATCAAAATTAAAAACGGCACAATTCTGTCGGATGTGCGTAACAACAACCCAAAAGATATAAAGGATATCGAATGGTGAAAACTTTTTGGAAAACAATCAAAAGAAGCTTGTTTCGTAATAAGGGTCGCTTTCTAGGCAATTTTTTGGTAGTTTTCATCTCACTTGCTTTAACTAGCGGCTTAGGGGCTTTAACAGGCCAATACGAGAAAAGCTTTTCGGAAAATTATATAAATGGAAACGCCCCAGACTTGACAATTAAGTTTTTGAAAGAAATCGATGTCTCTAGTTTTGCCAAATTCACCGATTGGCCAGGAATTGAGTCGATCGAAACCTTTTCCTCTTTAGATACGAAATACGATGACTCTTGCGCTAGGATTTACTGGAGAGATTTTAGCAAAGGCAAAATCGCTCTCCCAAGCGTTATCGAAGGAAGATTACCCGCGAATAGCCAAGAAATTCTTGTAGAAAAAGGCAATCTCAACCGAAGATATTATTCTCTAAACCAAGAAGTGAAACTGGATACGTCAAGTCTATTTGGAGCTTCTTTTTCCAATCAGACATACAAAATAGTAGGAATAGCCAATTCTCCGCTTTATAACTCTGTCATTAAAGAAAGAGCCATGACAGATGGCGAAGACTATCTTAATTCGATTTTTTATTTCGATATCTCATCGTTTCAAAATGGTCCATCGTCATTATCAACCGATGTTTATGTAAGGCTTGATCTCGAGCACGAATATTTCTCTTCAAGTTATATAGAAAAGGTGAATTCCTGGAAATCGCTTATCGAGAGCTATCTAAAGGATTCGGTTTTAGTCACGACAATCGAGGAGAATTCCTCTTTCGCCTTGTTCAAAGGCTACAACGAAAAAGTATCAAAAATAGCTTTGATCTTTCCTTTTTTCTTCATAATCGTCTGTGCATTGGTAAACCTATTAACAATCACTAGATACGTCAAAGACGAAAGAGCCATAATTGGAACTTATCGCTCAATAGGGATAGGTAAGGGCAAAATTATCTTTAAATATTCTTTGTTTTCTTTTCTTTCTGTATCGTTAGGAGCCTTAAGCGGGTATTTATTAGGCACATCTTTACTGCCAATTGCAATTTTGCCTGCTTACCAAGCTGTTTTTGAAATGGAATCATGCACATTGAATTTCTACAATCTTAAAGGAATAGTCGTTGCAGTCGCAACCTTGCTTATTTCCCTTTTGATAACCATTTCCACTGTTATAGCATATTTAAAGGAAACGCCAGCTTCCTTATTGAAGGAAAAAGCTCCAAAAGCAGGCAAAAAAATATTCTTAGAAAAAATCCCGTTTTTATGGAAAAAGATTACCTTTTCCTACAAGAATAGTTTTCGAAATATTTTTCGAAATAAGAAAAACTCCCTTCTTACAGCTTTGTCTATCTTCGGTTCAACCTTCTTAGTGCTCATTGGCTTCTCGCTTTTAGACGTATCAAAAGCTTTGGTAAATGATGAAATCTATGCAAATGTGGCCTCTTCTATGGGATCTATATCCACTCTTATCATTATTTTCGCTTTAGCTATGACAATCAGCGTTATTTATTTGCTGACCAACATGAACATCCAAGACAGGCAGCGAGAATTAGCTACCTTAAAAGTTTTAGGCTATCACAGCAAAGAATGCTCTCTATATACATTCAAAGAGATCATGATTATTTCTCTATCAAGCAGTTTAATCGCCTTACCTCTTGGAGCATTAATAATCGCTTATGTATTCGATTATTTGGAATTCGGAGGCATCGAAGACGTTCAATGGTACAGCTATTTATGTAGTTTTTTGATTATCAACGCCGCAACGATTTTGACGAATTTATTTCTCTTCCCAAAAATCAAAGCAATAGATATGAATACTTCTTTAAAATCTTTAGATTAATTCGGTATTTTAATATTTATTTACAAAGTTGAAAATACCAGGGAAATCATTAAGTATATAAGAAAATGAGATAGCTTCCGTAACAGAATTAGGAAGTGTCTTTCCTTATCCGATGTCGCATTGAGTTCCATGTTTCGCAATATATAAATCAATACGAGCTCCTTATCGAAGAAAACAAGAATTCCAATTCAGAGTTGGAAGAGAAAGAGATTCTATTCTTTAAACAAAGATTTCAGATTTATTGTAGCCTTCCGCTTAAGGACATCGGCAGTGTACTGAAATGTTGTGGAAACTGGCGAATCCGTGCCGTTTCCGTGTCCGTTCCGCCTATGAGTCTGCCTCATGGACGGACCCCATGGGGGTCGCGGCCGCGGAGATGGCAAGGGGGAAGCAGGAGCTCCCAGGTGGAAGACATGTTCGGCATCATTAAGCAAAACATGCAGTATGACAAGTTCAGAAGGAGAGGCTTGGATAAGGCGGATATCGAAATGTGCCTGATATTCCTTGGCCATTTGCTGAGGGAACTGTTCGCGTTTTATGGTGGCAACGCAAGATTCGATTATTTGGTTACTCTCGCTGATTTGCAGTCAGAAACCATCACTAATCGTCGACGTAAAGAAGTTTATAAGAAAAAAGGAGTAAACGAGTCGGCGCGTAAGAAGTGCAGAAAGAGGAAAAAAGTTTCTTAACAGCTTAACTGTTATATTGCTTAGGCATAAGAAAAAGGGCTGTTTACTTTTTTGGTTTCTTAACAGCCCCTTCAATTTTAGAAATCCTAATTATTAATAACTGGGTCGGTACTAGAAACTTCTTTAGTAGTTTCGGCAACGACTTCTTTACCTTCAGTTACGCCAACGCCAGAATCAGTCGCGTTTAGAACCTGTAAGCGTTGGGCACGGCGAATCGCGCGTTCCTCATCGGCATCAGATTTTTTAGCATAGTGATGCAAGGAAATCACAGCAATTACAGTGCCGATCAAAATAAGAATAACGCCAAGGGCACGAAAAGACATTGAGCAATGAACAAAATTCATCCAGCCTTGTTCAGCTTGGGCGATTGAATTTTCGCTATAAACGACAGGCAAATAATCGCTGATCAAGCCTAAAATAAGCATCACAAAGCCAGCAAGGCCAAAACCACCTTCAATTACAATCCAAAAGATTTCAAGTTTCGAAACCTTATGGTAGTTCTTTTTTTCTTCGACATTATTCATATTAAATAATTCTTTCTAGGTTAAGCTTTAGGCATGCCAGTATGAGGATCGAGCTCGACTGGTTCATCATTGCTTGGAGCAGCTTCCGCAGGTGCACTTGGTTGGATGTTTTCAGAGTCTGGTTTGATCTTATTGTCGTTAGCTTGGGCTTGGGCGACTAATTCATTGATCAATGGAACGTAGACGGTACGGAACGCAGGCTCAACTTCCTTGACATAGTTAGCGATAGCTTGTTGAGTCTCGTTGATCACTTGGCCAAAGTTTTTGCCAGCTGGAAGATCACGGCGTCCAGTCATATGCTCAACTAAATCAAAAACCTTGTCTTGGACAGTCATATAAGTGTTATCGGTCAATTTGGCATTGGCACGGACTTGGGACAACAAATTGATAACGACAGAGATGTCGTTTCCGATGAACTTGCTTGCAGCGGTTTCTTCACCATTGGCTTCACGGCGAGCTTGGTTGTAATCGCCAAAGAGCTTGACTAATTCATTAGTCAAAGTCATAAAGGCAACAGCACGATAAAGTCTTTCTTCGGCTAAATCGACTTCTTGGGCGGCTTTCACATCAAGGTTGCGGTTATGAGCATCAGCGATGATTCCTTGAATCATGGCTTCCACGTTTTCGTGAACTGGGATGACGCCTTTGAAAATGGCAAGATGTTGGGCGTGATCAACGCGTAAACCATCATCGGCCAATTTTAAGATAGTGCTATTATCACCATAGACTTCATCATACCAATTGCGGACGAGTTCTTCGAACTTTTTGCCAGTTTCGGCGCTGTTATCGATGATGGAACGCAATGGGGTTGGCTCATTCAATTCGACTAAAATTGAACGTTTTTTCTCATTGAAAAGATTGGTGTCATATTCAGGTTTGTTGAGCGTGTATTCCATAGTGTCACGCACAACTACCTTATAATGGATAAGAGTAGCCATTACTTCTGAGATTTGATTCATGTTGTTTTCCTTCTTTCTTTTTTGTGGTTCTAATTACTTCTCCACAGATGGGTAGATGTATTTTTCCAAATCATAGAACCTTTTAATCACGTGAGAGGCATGCTTTTTAATGGTCTGCGAACCATGTTCCAAACAGAAACTGTTTTTCTGGAAACGGTTGAACATCGAAATGTCGTTGCCACTATCGCCAATGACTAGAACATTATCGTGGGGGATTGAATTATAATCAAGATAAAACTCAAGAGCTTCGCCTTTTGAACAGCCTTTTGGGGTGATTTCAATCGCTTGGTTACACCAAGAGAATTCAGCTTCAGGGAATTTTTGGCGTAAAACCTTATTCAATTCTTTGGCTTGGTTTTTGGTCTTTGGCCAAATTCCCATCATCGTGAGGAATTTGTATGTTCTGTCATTCAGCAAGTCATCATAAAAAATTTTTGTGTCTTTTATCGTGGGCTCGCGATAGATCCCTTGGGCTAATTGGTAGATCCCGTAAAGCCAATTAGAAACAAATCCGTTCTTTTTGCTTGCGAGAACCATATTGTGTTCTTCTGAGCAAGAGCAGACGAACGTGGTGTCATGGTGATCCCACATCTCGTTTAGAATCTTCAAAGCCGTCTTAGATTCGAAAGTCTTTTTCCGAATGACTTTTCCATTTGAGACAATTAAACCGCCATTGCAGCAAATAAAATCCAAAGGATAACCCAAGTTTTTGGCGACCTTTTCATTGTAATAATGGTTTCTTGAACTAACGATGACTAGTTTTCCCCCATCAGCCAAGAAACGTTCAATGAACTTTCGGTTCCTCTTTCCGATCATTTTTATTTTGGATTTTGGGAAGAACAAAGTTCCATCCAAATCCGTCGCGATAATCATGTTCTTTTTCATCCCGATAAATATAGACCATTTTAAGAAAAGAAGAAAGAAAAAAAGACTCACCTAAAGGTGAGCCTTTAATCGATTTTTTTATTTGCTGAGTTTATTTTCGACTTGGATGATGCCATAACCGCCGTCCAAACGTTTGTAGACAACGGAAACTTCCTCGTCTTCATTGTCGAGATAAATGAAGAAACTATGCCCTAAAGCTTCCATACGGGTAATCGCATCGTCAAGAGACATCGGTTCAAGATAGATGCTCTTGGTTCTCACAACGACGTCATCATCGCTGATTTCACCGTCTTCAAGATTTTCTAAAGCCAAAGATTTTCCCAAACCAAGTTCGTTTTTGTTACGCATCATCTTGGTTTTTAAGCGGCGCATTTGATCTTCGAGTTTATCGATCGCTAAGTCAACGGCGGCATATAAGTCGTTATTTCTAACTTCGGTACGGAAATCCATTTCTTTAGTGAAGATGGTGATTTCGACTTTAGCTCCGACTTTATAAGCACTGACAACGGCTCTACAAAGAACTTCATCGTTGATGACAAAGTATTTGTCCATCCTGCTCAATTTCTTTTGCACGCTATCACGAATAGAGTCCGTGACTTCAATGTTCTTACCAATGATTTGATATTTCATGGTCTATGTCCTTTCTAGGATTGCTCCTGATATCTACCTTCATTTTAATTAATCCTAAAAATTCGGCAAGATATAACATTGAAAAACATAGTTTTCATCGAATGTATTTTTAAAATGTTTTATTTATGTGAGGCAAAGAAAGCTTTAAGCGTATCAACTTTATCGAGTTTTTCCCATGGCAAATCCAAATCTGGGCGGCCAAAGCAGCCGTAATTGGTTGTGTCAGAATATTTGAATGACGGATGGGTGAGACCGAATTGCTCTATGATAGCGCCTGGTCTAGCGTCGAAATTTGCTTCGATGGCTTCAAGGATCAATTCGTCGGAATAATGTTCGGTTCCGAAAGTGAAAACGCTAACGCTCATAGGTTTTGCCACGCCAATAGCATAGGAAAGTTGAATCTCAAGTCTATCCGCAGCGCCAGCAGCGACCAAATTTTTAGCAATATAGCGGGCATAATAAGAGGCACTTCTATCGACTTTTGATGGATCTTTGCCAGAAAAGGCGCCACCGCCGTGTCTAGAAGCCCCACCATATGTGTCAACAATCAATTTGCGCCCAGTTAAACCAGTGTCGCCCGCTGGCCCGCCGATTTCGAAAATACCAGTCGGATTGATCAGAACGTTGAAATCCGTATTGAGATTAAAAGATTTAGCAACAGGAATCATAATATTATTTTTGATATACGAACGGAATTTATCCATATCAGCGTCTTTATTGTGCTGAACGCTCATAAGCATCGATTCAATACGAATATTATTCATATCAGAATAATCGATGGTTACTTGACTTTTCATATCAGGTCTAGCATCTTTGAAATTACCGTTTTTTCTTAAAGCTGTTGCAGTTCTTACAAGTTTATGCGCCATTGAAATCGCTAAAGGCATATAGCCAGAAGTTTCGTTTGTAGCATAGCCAAACATGATTCCTTGGTCGCCAGCGCCTTGTTCAAGGATATTGCCACGATCAACGCCAACAGCGATATCATGAGATTGTTCTTTGACCCTGACTTCGATTTCGCAAGTATCGGCGCCAATGCCTAACTCTTTGCTCGTATAACCAACTTTTCTTAAGACTTCACGGGCTGTTTCAGCGTAATCGATTTTGCAATTCGCGGTAATCTCGCCGCCGATCAAAATAAATTCGGTCGTCGCAAAAACCTCGCAAGCCACATGGGCCTTTGGGTCAAGGGCAAGGATTTTGTCTAAAATGGTATCGGCAATCAAGTCACATAATTTATCTGGGTGACCTTCAGCTACCGACTCGCTGGAAAAGAGAACTTTTTCTTTTTTCATGTTTCCTCCAAAGTGACGAAAAAACCTCCCACTAGCGGAAGGTTATTTCTCCTATCCAATCAAACGTCGTTCCTAGAGTGGGTCTAGGCTATAGACAAGCACTTACCTTATATCTAAGGAGTTGCTAATGGCCTTTTTCAGTCTATTTAAGCCAAATTCTTGACGTTCGACTTTTTCGTCGCGCGGATATTTTAACGATTCAAGAAGCCATCTACAAGAGAAACTAAAAAAGGGATGCAATCCCTTCTTTAAGCTTGTTCTTTTAAAGCCTTTAAGGCTCTGGCGATTTGATCAGGGCAAGAAGTGTCTTTCATTCGGCATTTTGTTCCGGAAAGTCTTTCGATCACATCATCGATTTTCATCCCGACTAGGAGCGCGCCTATCCCTTTCAAATTGCCATTGCATCCGCCTTCTATCTCCATTCCGGTGATGGTATCTCCATCGTAATGGATAACAATTTTACGAGAGCAAACACCGCTAGGAATATATTCAAACGTTTTTTCCATTATTTGATGATGGTTCCTAAGATTGGGCCTTTGCCGCCGGCGTTTGCAGCATTGGATTCGTCTGTGTCAATATGCATATTCAAATGATATTTTGGAGAAACGCGGATAACGGTATCACCAAAGATGGTCTCGCGTCCTTCACCTTTGATTAAAACGCGAACGATTTCGCCATTTTCAACGCCAAATTCTTTCGCGTCTTCCGGAGTCATATGAATATGGCGTTTGGCAGCAATGCAACCTTCCGTCAAATCTAAACGTTTGCCATTTTCCGGGTTGACAATGGCGATAGGGGCGGAACCAGCAACGTCGCCAGATTCTCTAATCGGAGCGGAAACGCCTAGAGTTCTCGCATCAGTCAAAGAGATTTCGACTTGGTTGACATTGCGAACCGGTCCTAAGATAGAAACGCCGTTGATACATCTTTCTTTGCCGGTTTTCGGGTTGACTGGCCCAATCAAATTTAAGCGAGTAAAACTAACGAATTGCCCTGGTTGTGATAAAGGGGCACGAACTTGGAGTTCGGCGTGTTCTCCTTCTTTAGCGTCAAGCAAAAAATCGAGAGCCTCTTGAGTGACGTGCACATGGCGGGCGCTGGTCTCGACAACAAATGTCTTTTCTTCCATGAAAATGATTCTCCTAATAGTAACGCCGTTATTATAGTTGCAATTTTTCAAAGGTGTTAACGAAACTACAGCGAAAAAGAATTCTTTTTCTACCCTTTCTAGAAGAAAATGCGTAAACTAGCGGGCGTAGGAGGGTAAGCCAATGGAAAACGAAAACGAAGAAAAAGAAGAATTAAAAGGAATCCCTTCTGAGCCTAGCGAAGATGAGATTGAGACGAGTGAGGAAATCAATGTCAAAACAATCACCAGCGAAGAACTGGAAATCGCGATTATCTATCACAATAGGCCGAAATTGAAGGAGATTTTCGATACCGTTCCAAATATCGATATCGCTGAAGCCGCCGAAAAATTAGACATTAAAATATTAATCGCCTTGTTCAGGGATGTGCCAAGTGAGCTTAGCGCACCGCTCTTCGATGAGCTTTCCCAAGACAAAAAAGAAGAACTTGTTGCAGCGATGACCGACAAAGAACTTGTCGCAATCATTTCTGAGCAATTTGCCGATGACGTCGCTGACACCGTTGGCGATATGCCTGCCAATTTGGCTAGCAGAGTTTTGAAGGCGGCCCCAAAAGAGATGCGTGCAGACATCAATGTGCTTTTAAAATATCAGCCAGATACCGCCGCCGCCATCATGACCACCGAGTTTTTGGAATTCAAAGGTGGGCAATCTGTCAAAAAAACAATCTCGGAAATCAGAGCCAAAGGCAAAGATGCCGAAACCATTTACACGATTTTCGTCAGAAATGAAAAAAGGAAATTCATCGGTACTGTCGATTTGGACGACTTAATCTTCGCTGATGAGGATCAAAAGTTATCTGATATCATGAATAAGGACGCGCCTAGTTGCCACGCTTCTACAGACAAAGAAGAAGTCGCGAACATCTTCCGCCGTTATGACTTGAACGCCATGGCCGTTTTAAACGATGACGATTGTTTAATCGGAATCGTGACCGTTGACGATGCGGTCGATGTCATCACCGAAGAAAGTAACGAAGACTTAGCGCGTATGACTAACATGGAGCCTACCGAAAAGCCATATATGGAAATGACGATCCGGGAGAACGCCAAGAAATGTTTTCCTTGGATTATCGGACTTCTTATTTTAGGAACGTTCACGACGATGGTTCTCAACCGTTTGGAAGCACAGCAAATCTTCCAAAGCTTACCAATTTTAATTTCTTTCGTACCGACTTTAATGGATACTGGCGGAAATGCCGGAGGACAAACGACGGGAATGATGATCAGGTCTTTGGCAATGAAGGAATTCTCTCCGAAAGAGACCGTGAAAGTCATCTGGCGAGAATTAAGAAGCGCTTTGTTTATTGCTTTATTCGTGTCGGTATTCGCTTTCTTTTGGATCACAATCGAGGAGTATACTGGAATCGTCAGCGTTGGATCGGTCACGGACACCAATGGAATTCAATATAATTTCGACGGATATACCATATGGAACGGACTTGCCTTCAATGGGCCATTAGCGAAAGAGTTTGCCATCCATTCAATTACTTTCTCTGCCCTTGTCGCTTTAACGATGTTTGTGGCAGTAAGCGTTTCAAAAATCATTGGAACCTTGCTTTGCATGGGGGCGGCAGCCATCAAAAAAGACCCGGCTTTATTGGCACAGCCGCTTCTTACGACCGTCATGGATGTTACAACATTATTAATCTATTTTGGAATGGCTTGCATCTTTTTCCCGGCTTTTGCTTAATTTGCAATTGCAAACTAGTAAAACTATCTTTATAATTCTTCATTGCCGCGGGAATGGCGGAAATGGTAGACGCGTACGTTTGAGGGGCGTATGGGGCAACCCATGCCAGTTCGATTCTGGTTTCCCGCACCAATTGAGATCAGGGCTTGAGCAATCAGGCCTTTTTTCATAGAAGAAAAAATTCTATTAGAGATTGATTAAATTATCTATAATTTAGGCATTATGGGAAATCTAGTAGATTACATCAAATGGAGAGGCGATTTGAAATTTGAGCAAGACTCTTTCAAGGACGCCGATTCCATGGTTTTGTCCGCGATCGGGTATATAGATTTTTCTAAAATATTGTCCAAAAACGATCATTTAACCCTATTCCAAGCGGTAACTAAACTTAAAGAAGTGGAAACCCCCAGATTTTTAGCCTTGGATTATCCAATAAAAAAGGGACAATATCTTGATTTTTTGGATGTTGTCGTAGCTTCAGAGAGATACAAAAACATAATAATTCACGATTACGTCGACATCCATAGCGAGGAAGAATGCAGCCAGTTTGCAGCGTTAAGTTGCTCTTTAACCGATTCTGAAGAGGCGATTGTGTATAGAGGAACCGATGAATCATTGATCGGGTGGAAAGAAGACTGCCTATTTTCCGTAAAAAAGGCCCCTGCTCAAATCAAAGCAGCTGATTATTTAAAAGAAATGCTTCCCAATACCTCGAAAATATATTTGATGGGGCATTCTAAAGGGAGCAATCTCGCTCTTTATAGCGCTTTGCAACTTAGGGACGAGGAATTGCCAAAAATTGCAAGAATTTGTTTATTGGATGGACCTGGCCTATGTTCGGATGTCTTTCCGGAAATGAACTCTCATCGAATCGATTCTTTAGTGCATGCATATGAGCCGGAATTCGATGTGGTGGCAAAAATATTCAAGATAAACTTTACTAACACCACTATCTTAAAAAGTGACGATCAGGGTTTCATGGCACACGGTTTGTTGACTTGGCAAATGGAAAATGGCAAATTCTTGACGGCAAAAGAAAATGATCCTGAGGCCGTTTGGATCAATAACGCCATCAATGGCTTGGTTGCGGATTTATCGCCAAGCGAAAGAGAACACTTTATCGATACCCTTTTTGATGCATTAGGCAAAAAAGGCGCTAAAACCCTTTTTGATTTGGGGAAAAACCCGCTTAAAACTTTTGAAAATATCCTTATAAAAACATTCGGAATTTCTAAAAAAACAAGAAAAGAAGCCGTTTATGCAGGGCTATCAATGATGATAGGCTCTTCTTTCAAAGAGTTGAAAAAAACAAAAAAAGCCTACGATTTCTTCTTAACGAATTTCTTCTTAGGAATGATTTTGATTCTTTTCGGAGTTATTTTTTTAGCGATTCCTTCGAAAGCCTTGCCGATAACAATGCTAACGATTTTAAGCCTGCTTTTCTTTTTGCAAATCGCTTTCAATATGAATAAGCTTTGGAAATCAAAATGGAATTTCGCAGAGTGCAAAGTTGGATTGATATTTTTGGCTTTCACCGCCGCATTGTACGGTGCTTTATGGGCAAAATTCGATTCCATCAGTCTTTTTTCAAGCTGGTTTTATGGAATTTTCTTTTTGCTCTTCGCCGGTTTATTGTCATACTCCTTATTCGAAAACAAAAAGAGAAGCTGGTTTGACTATATTTGGAACGTTCTTGAAATAATTCTCTATATCGCGGTGGGCGTTTATATTCTTTACGCCCCTGAACACTTTATATCCTATGGGACATTCACCACAGGCATCATCTTAGTAATAGACGGAGGGATTAAGATAATCCGATAATTATGGCTTTATTAGAAATAAACGACTTAACCTATAACTACAGCGATAAAGAGCTTTATAAAAAAGTTTCTTTGAAAATAAACCAAGGCGAGCACTGCACTTTGGTGGGGGTCAATGGTTCGGGCAAGACCACTCTTTTAAATCTTATCGTCGGGGATTTATTGCCTGATCAAGGAACGATAAAGTTCGAACCGCATGTCACTTATTCCTATTTGGATCAACAACTTAAAGTAAAACAGGATATGCCGGTTTCAGAATATCTTTATGGCGTTTATGAAGACCTCTTCCGCAAAGAAAAACAAATGGAAAAATACTATCAAGATGCCGCGACAAGTGAAGATTTCGAAAAGTTACTTGCCAAAGCCGAAAGAATTCAGCAAGAACTTGATGACGCCGATTTTTATTCTCTCCAAGAAAAAGTAGGAAAATTAACGGATGGCTTAGGGTTCGACAAAGAGCATTTGGAAGCCCCTCTTCACGAATTATCCAGCGGTCAGAGGGAGAAAGCATACCTAGCTAAAATGCTTCTCGAAGAAAAAGATGTTTTAATCATGGATGAACCCACCAACTTTTTAGATCAGACGCAAGTTGCTTGGCTTTCCTCTTATTTGGCTAGTTATCCGAACGCTTTTCTCGTTGTTTCGCATGATCAGGAATTCTTAAGAAAAATAGCGAACGTTGTTTTTATTTTGGAAAACGGAACCATAACTAGGTACAAAGGCACATATGACCACTTCTTAACTCAACACGCTTTAGATAAAGAGCAATACGAAAAGAATTATGAGGCACAGCAACGCTACATCAAAAAAGAAGAAACGTTCATCTCCAAACATATCGTCCGCGCCACCAGCGCTAAAGCGGCGAAATCGCATAGAGCTAGGCTTTCCCATTTGGAAAGAATGGATGCGCCAGGCAAAGAAGAAGGATTTGTCCACTTTTCTTTTCCATTCACTCACGACGTGGGCGAGCTTCCTTTAAAAGTAAATGAGCTCTCAATTGGATATCAAAAGCCATTATTGGACCCCATCACCTTTTCTTTGAAGAAAGGCGAAAAAATCGCCATCCTTGGGCAAAATGGTGTTGGCAAAACAACGTTTTTGAAAACAATTTTAGGCACAATACCATCTTTAGGCGGCTCTTTTATTTGGCTAGAAGGAATCAATATCAATTATTTCAACCAAGATGCCAAAATCGATCTTTCCATGACACCTTTTGAATATTTGCATTCAGTCTATCCGGATTTGAACAACACCCAAATCAGAACTGCTTTAGGGGCATGCGGGGTCAAAAAAGAACTAGCCCTTCGCAAAATGAACGAATTATCTGGCGGCGAAGTCACGAAAACCCGTTTTGCGATAATGACTTTGAAGAAAAGTAACTTTTTGGTACTAGATGAGCCGACAAATCACCTCGACCAAAAGGCCAAGGACGCTTTATTCGAAGCCATCAGCAAATATCAAGGATCCGTCATTATTGTCAGCCACGAAAAAGATTTTTACGATGGTTTGGTGGATTACGAATTGTATTTTTAATGGATTCTCTGTTTCTCTCTATAGCCAACAAGACAAAAAAACCAACGGTAAAATATTTGTTTTCGCCAATAATTATAGCCTAGTAAATCGCTATTATAGACGGTTGCCATTCTTCGATAATTATTATCGATATCCTTAAGCAGTTGAATCATCGTGTCATGGTTCAAACTTCGTTTTTCTTTCGGAAAGGAAGTCTCTAAAAATTTGAGACGGTTCTCCAATGAATTAAGCAATTCCCCTATTTCGACTATTTCATCATCTTTCAGTCTTTTCTTTTCACATTCTTCAACTTGACGGATAAGCTCTAGATCTTTCGCATCAAAATCATAGCCGGAATTTATATATTCCTTCACAACTGATAGCAAAATTTCTTTCTTTTCCGCGAAAAGAACCAAGAAGGAAGCTGAACGCTTTCTTAGGGCTTTTTTAAAATGAAGCAAAAAAAGCCAACAAAAAAATAAGCCAATCAAGTATATGACGGCCATTATTGCGATAACCCAAAGAAAAATTTTAAATCCCGTGTTTTTTATCATGCTTTTTATTCTACAATAAAAATCATCAATAAGCCCCTAAAATCCATAATTTGACTTAAGAAACAAAGAGTTTTAATATATTTTCACGATTTTTGGAGGTTATGAAATGCCAAGAAAACCAATCGTTGCTATTTTATATGATTTTGATAGCACCTTAGCCATAAGCGACATGCAGAATTTCGGTTTCATTCCTGCTTTGGGTTTGACTCCTGCTGAATTTTGGAAAATGACCACCGAATTAAGCGAAAAAACCGGAGTGGAAAGAACTTTAGCATACCTTTATATGATGAAAAGGGCCGCTCATGATAAAGGAATAAAAATGACCAGAGAATGGCTCAAAGAAATGGGAAAAGGAATTAAATTCTTCCCAGGGGTAGAAGAATGGTTTTCCAGAATAAATGCCTTCGGTGAGGAAAACGGAATCAAAGTAGAGCATTATCTAATTTCTTCTGGCAACAAAGAAATCGTTCAAGGATGCTCAATCGCAAAGGAATTCCGGATGATGTATGCCTGTGAATACCTTTATGACGAAGCAACGAAGGAACCAATTTGGCCAAAACTTGCAATCAACTTCACTCAAAAAACGCAATATTTCTATCGCATTTCAAAGGGCGTATACGACGCTAATGACGATGAAGGCGTAAACGCTCATACTAGCGAGCATAGAATTCCTTATAGCAACATTATCTACATAGGAGATGGAATGACCGATATTCCGACGATGACGATCGCAAAAAATAACGGTGGCAAATCAATCGCGGTATATTCGAAAGGAAAAGAGAGCAAAGTATCGACATTATACGAAGATGGGCGCGTAAATTATGTTTGCCCAGCCGATTATCGCCAAGGAAAAGACCTTGATAAAGTAATGCATCTCATCATCCAAGGCGTTGCCATAAACGAATCTTTGTCCAAACAAGAAAATAAGAACATAAAATAGTTACAAATAAGTAGCTATTTTTTTTGGAAATCAGTGCAAATTCCACTTATTTATTACCGTTTTATTAAAATTTGCTTAGTTTTTATAGAAAGCCACTCAATACCAAAAAGCCTTTCAAAGTGCTAGAATATAGACATGGAAAAAGAAAATATCGCAATATTGCTATTAGGTGGGAAAGGCGAGCGCTTCTCTTCTTCTTTGCCGAAACAATTTATCAAAATGGGGGGTAAAGAACTATTTATTTACCCAAGCAGCGTCTTGAATGAATCGCTTTTGATTGATTTTATAGTGTATGTCGTTCCTACAGGTTACGAAAAAGAGACCGAAAAATTAATTGCGAAATATAAGTTATCAAAAAGACATTGCGTCGTTCGCGGTGGCCCCACTCGCCAAGACAGCGTCTATAACGCCTTAAGCCAATTAGCAAAAATTGGAACAAGCGACGAATCAATCGTGCTTGTTCAGGATGGGGACCGCCCAAATCTAAAAAAGGAATATATATCAAAGCTTTTAGAATCATTAAAAGATGCCGATTTAGCTGCGTTAGCGATTCCTTCAACTGACTCTTTATGCATTTCTAACGGCAAAGAAGTAGATTCATATTTGAATAGGAACGCTGTCTTTTATCTTCAAACGCCGCAAGTTTCACGTTTTGGTCCGCTTTTTAAATACGAAAATAAAGCCAAAGCCGAGAAAAAGTTTTATACTGATGAAGGTTCGTTGTTCAAAGCCAATAATTTGAAAGTGTCTCTCGTAAAAGGAGATAGAAGCAATTTGAAGATTACTGAGCCAATTGACGAAAAATTATTCTATTTATTATGATTTGCAAAATTGGAGATGTCTTAGAAGGAACCGTGATAAGGGTTTATCCTCGTTATGCCATTCTTCTTTTCGATGAAGGCGAAACCGGGCTTTTGCACATTTCCGAAATTTCCAAACATTATGTTTCTGATTTGGGCGCTTTATTGCCAGTAGGCACGATATACAAAGTGAAGGTGATTGGGATCGACGATGAAAACAAATCAATGAGAGTTTCCGCCAAAAGGCTTACTGAAACAGAAAAAAGGAAATATTTCAGAAAAAAGAAAATAGAAGCTAAAAACATCGATTTCTCTCTTCTAAAAGAAAACCTTCCAAAATGGATTAAAGAGGAGAATAACGATGTCAGATAAAATACTTACTAGGAAAGGAGAATTTATGGTCATTAAAACGATTGACACAAATCTAGTAAATAAAGTTGATTACGCGTCTTATGAAGACAAAGTGAAAGAAATTCACGAGATGATTCACGAAGGAACGGGCTTAGGGAACGATTTCTTAGGATGGGTCGATTACCCAATCAATTACGATAAGGAAGAATTGGCGAAAATCAAAGAAAGCGCCAAATATGTCCGGGAGAACTATGACGTTTTAGTCGTTGCTGGAATTGGCGGAAGCTATTTAGGTGCGAGAGCTGCGATTGAGGCATTAAATGGTTTGCATAATAATAGTAAACCGGAAATTATCTTCATGGGACAAACTCTTGACCCAACCTACATTGCTGAGGTCATGGAATATTTGAAGGGCAAAAAATTCGCCATCAATGTCATTTCCAAAAGTGGAACTACCACCGAAACAAGCGTTTCTTTTCGTTTATTGAAGGAAATGCTCGAGAAAGAATATGGCGTCGATTTCGCTCGTAAATCCATTTTTGCAACAACCGACAAAGAGCATGGAGCTTTGTTGACTTTGGCTAAAAACGAAGGCTATGTCAGATTTGTTTTGCCAGCCAACATCGGCGGGCGTTACAGCGTTCAAACAGCAGTCGGATTATTCCCAATCGCCGTTGCTGGAATAGATCCGGAAGCTATCTTATTAGGGTCTGCGAAAGCCCGCGAAGATGCCTTAAATCCAAATTTAAAGGAAAACGAATGCTATAAATACGCGGTGATTCGTCGCGAAATGTATGCCAAATATGGCAAAACTGCAGAGTTTTTCATCTCTTACGTTCCTTCTTTCGTCCAAATCGGAGAATGGTGGAAACAATTATTTGGCGAATCAGAAGGAAAAGACGGCAAAGGTTTATTGCCAGATAGCGCGACTTTCACAACAGATTTGCACTCTATGGGTCAATTCATCCAAGAAGGAACCAAAACTTTCTTTGAGACGACCTTGCATTTGACCAAGCACCGTCATAGTGTTTTAGTCCCAGCCGACAAAGACGATTTGGACGGACTCAATTATCTTGCTGGCAAAGATTTAGGTTGGATTCAAGATAAAGCATATGAGGGAACTATTCGTGCCCACACTGATACCGGACATAACGATAATGTCATCCTTGAGCTTGAAGAAATGAATGCATTTAATCTTGGCTACTTCTTCTACTTTATGGAAAAAGCCTGTGCCATGAGCGCCTATTTAAATGGGGTAAATCCATTCAACCAACCAGGTGTAGAAGTTTATAAACACAATATGTTCCACTTGCTTGGGAAGCCTGGCTTTTAAGGAAATACGCATAACAAAATAATTGCCCTAAAAAAGGGCTTTTATTTTGTTGACTAGTTCTAAATCGAGTGATATATTTCTTAAGCACGTTTTGGCGGGCGCACTCCGACGGATGCTTAGCTCAGCGGGAGAGCATCGCCCTTACAAGGCGGGGGTCACAGGTT
>CAVAYV010000045.1:0-6352 GCA_963593015.1 bacterium
GGTCAAAGAAGTGTATATTCCAGCCTCCAATGGACCAATCGGCATTTTGCCAGGTCATACTCCGTTTATCGGAAATATCACTAGTAGAGGCGGCGTTCTCCATTTTATCGATCTTTCTAGCAAAGAACATTTTTTTGCCGTGAAAAACGGAGCAATCGAGGTTAGAAACGATAAGACGATTCTTTTGCTTCAGGAAGTCAAAGAAGCCACTTCCTACCAAGAAGCCAAAAACATTCTAGAAAAAGACAAAATTAATGGTGAAAGTTCTCTCAAAGAGAAAGATATCAAGATTATGGAAGGGCTATCACACAAAAAAGCCTAGTATTATCTAAAAAAATATTTATATTTATTTTGAGGTTTTTTCGATATGAACTTTATTTTCATTTCCCCAAATTTCCCAGTCAGGTATTTCAAGTTCGTTGAGGCTTTAAAAGGCCATGGAATCAGGGTGCTTGGGGTTGGAGACTCTCCATATTACGATCTTCATCAAAGGCTTAAAAACGGTTTGACGGAATATTATTTCGTAAAAGATTTAGGCGATTATGATGAGATGTTGAAGGCTTGCCGTTATTTTGAGCAAAAGTACGGAAAGATTGATTTCATTGAATCCGATAATGAATGGTGGCTCAATATGGATGCTCGCCTTCGTGAAGCGATGAACGTGACTACCTCGTTTTGGCCTTCGGAAATGAACAAGATTAAAGCGAAAAGCGCGATGAAAGAATGCTTCCAAAAAGGAGGCGCGAAAACCATGCGCTATATTTTGGTGAATGGGCCTGAGGATATTTCTAAGGCGCAAGATTTCGCAAAAGAAGTCGGATATCCGCTGTTCGCTAAGCCGAATGTCGGCGTAGGCGCAAATAATTCCTTCCCTTTGCGGAATGAGAATGATTTGCTTAATTTCTTAAAAGAAAAATTGCCAGAAACCTATATTGTCGAAGAATATATCAAAGGTACGATTGTTAGTTTTGATGGCATTTGCGATTCGAAAAGCAACGTTGTCTTTTGCACCTCTGATCATTTCACCGTGGATAATGCCGAAATCGTTCTTGGTGATTTGGATGAATATTATTTTGCCAATCCCTTCGATTTGCCTTTTAAAGACATTAATGGGGCGGAATTCGAGAGAGTTGGGCGCAATGTCATAAAAGCATTTGGAATCCGTCAAAGATTCTTCCATATCGAGTTCTTTGTTTTAACCGAAGACAAAGAAGGCTTCGCTAAAAAAGGCGAATTCGTAGGATTAGAATGCAATATGCGTCCAGCCGGTGGCTATACGCCAGATTTGATTGATTACGCCAACAGCGTTTCCGTCTATGAAATTTATGCCGATGTCATTGCTTATGATGAAAACCGTCAAGATATGAACAAGGAAAAATATTATGCCTTTGCTTGTTCGAGAAAAGACGCTTTCAAGTACGTTCATACTCCTGAAGAAATAAAGGCAGCATTTCCTAATAACTTCTGCATGGGCGGTCGGTATCCAGCGCATATTGCTCGAGCGATGGGCGATGAATATTATTATGCCAAATTCAAAAATTTTGACGATGGTCTGAAATTCGATGAATTTGTCAGAGCGAAGAAAGCTATTTAAAATAGTTCTCTAGTAGCGAGGAAGCTTCCTCGCTATTTATTTTTATATTGATGCTATTTTGAATCAGCAAAGGCTCATTTGGAGAGAATAATGATTCGAATTTGTTCCTTTCAAGATCGGTTATCTTTGCAAAATCCACATAAAATAATTTATTTTGCGATGTTTTTGCTTTGTTATATATCGATTCTAAATAAAAAGAAAAATCTTCATCGGAATCACTATTGAAAGCGAAAGTTAAAATATCTTGGTTATTCGCTATCTCTTTCTTATAGGCTTCAAAATTTGAAAAGTGGTAGATGTTGGTTTTTATAAATTGCGTTTGGAAATAACTGTAAAGCTTATTGGCTGAGGAATTGTTACTATAGAAATCATAATTATGGAGGCCTTGGCTTGATAAGGTGTAAATCGTTGGAACTTCGCCTGAAATTCCTCCGTTATAGCGATCCACACCATATTCAAGCTGCAATGGCTGCAACAAAGAATTGTAGCGATTCTCTTCTTCTACTGTTTCCTCTTGTAGATAAATTGTCTCAAAATAATATTTCCCTTTTTTCGCCGCTTCTAAAAAGATTGGCTCCAATTTAAGACAATGACTACAAGTGCATGAAGCATTTATGAACGTGGAGTAGTATCCCTTTTTGGCATGGGAAATTTCTTTTTTCGATTCGTATGCTGGCAAATCTTCGTATGAAGAAAAAGAAAGAGAGGAATAATCGCCATTTTGGTCTATGTAGTATTGTGCCTCGCTAGTGGATGATGAAGGTGTGCTTGATAAGCTTTGATTGCCCATGCTTGCACAAGCGGTAAGAATCGATAATGGCGCTATTAATAGGAGAAGAGTCTTTTTCATAGAAGAAATAGTATAAATATTTTTCTTAATGTCACGCTAAAATGTTAAAATTGGGTGGTCAAAAGGAGTTTTTATGAATATTTGGCATAGCGTAGGCGTAGATAGAGTAAAACCTGAAGAATTCATAGCTTGCATTGAAATTAGCGCAGGAAGTAAAAATAAATACGAACTAGACAAAAAAACCGGCGCTTTGATTTTGGATAGAATCTTATATACTTCAACCCATTATCCACAAAATTACGGGTTTATCCCGCACACTTTGAGCGATGATGGCGACCCGCTGGATGTGCTAGTGATTTCCAGCGAACCAATCGTTCCTTTGGCTTTGACTTTAGCTAAGCCTATCGGTTTGCTTGAGATGGAGGATTCTGGGGCGCTTGACGAAAAAGTGATTGCTGTTTGCTCTCATGATCCTTTGTATTGCGATTACAAAGACATCAGTGAGCTCCCGGGACACGTTACCGAAGAAATTAGGCATTTTTTCACGGTTTATAAAGAGCTTGAGCATGGTGCTCACACAGTAGTCAAGGAAATGCTTGGCGCCAATGATGCGAAGAATTGCGTCTCGAGGTCAATTGAGGCTTACGAAAAGAAATTCGGCAAAGGGAAATAATTATTTCAAGAGACGGGAATTAAGCAAGGCTTGTTCCCGCTTTTCTTTTTCAATATCCAAAAAGGCCTCATCTCCTGTCTCTTTATAACGATTCTTGGCCCAATACATCCAAAGATAATCTTCGTAGAGAATGAATTGATTTAACTTATTCATTGTCGCGGCATCGACTTTGTACCCATATCCTTCTAACAATGCTTTTTTCTGACTGGCGTTATTGATTTTATTTTCGCTTAATATGCTTGCCAAATCAAAAAGAGGATGATTTTTTGCGGCATATTCAAAATCGATTATAACGATCTTGTCGTTTCTTTTTAGCAAATTTCCTTCGACGATATCATTATGGCAAATAACTTTTTCTTCGGAATTTATATAGCTTTCGACGGCTATGCGTATTTCTTTTTCAAGTGGTTCAAATGTTTTGCTTTCACCATTATTTTTATAATAGTCAAAACGTTTAGAAGCATTAAAATCCGTAATGTCTTTTATTTTCAAGGAATGCATCTTTTTTAAAAAAGACCCGATTTCCTTCATAGAATTTTCCGTAATAAAAGGAGTTAAGAAAGTTTTTCCATCG
The DNA here is from genome assembly GCA_963593015.1 of bacterium. GTDB lineage: Bacteria > Bacillota_I > Bacilli_A > RFN20 > CAG-826 > UBA4951. Next base: position 3,632 of record CAVAYV010000045.1, read on the forward strand.
AAATTGTCATAAATCGCGGATGCATCATCTTTGAATAAGATTAGGTTTGGCGCCAAGCTTTCATTAGATAAAACTTCAAAGATATTTTTTTCGTTTTCCATCGAATAAAAAAGAGGATCGTTTTCTTTTTTGATTCTCATCACGTATTTTTCATCAATCAGCAAAACGACATTTCCTAGGCCAGATAAATAAGGCTTTATGGTTGTTGGTGAATATGAAAACACCTCTTTAAAAAGATTCTTGGCGTATTCTAAATCCTTCTTTGATGGTTTCATTTATGCAACCTCAAATCCATTTTTTTGGCGCTATTAAATAATGCTCTTGTTTCTTCCCTGATGTTTTTTAGATGAATGGTTTCATACTGGCGAACGATTGCTTGCCCAGCGACGCTTCCTTTGTAAACATTTTTCCTTTCCGTCATCATGATATCGCCATCGTTTTGCTTGGCTATAAGCAACGTTATCTCGCAAGCTACCCTAACTTCTTCCTGTGTTGGGTTTTCTTTTCTGATTATCACGTGAGCGCCATGGTTTTTTTCAATATGGAACCAATAGTGGTTTTTCTTAGTGTCTATCAAGAAAGTTAGAGTATCGTTTTGCTTTGCTGTTTTTCCAAACAAGAAAGTAGTGCCATCTTTTTGAACCATATAAGGGATATTTGCGCTGCCGATTTCCTTATTATTGATATCTTTGGAAAATAAGCCCCATTCCTTAGCGAAAGATTCTAATCCCTCTTCATCGCTTTCAGTTAGCAATAGAATTGAATCTTCTAATGATTCTATTTCTTCTAGGGTCTTTTGCCTTTGCTTGGAAATCTCTTCTAGGGTCTTTTTTGCTTTTTTGCTTTTCTTATAAAAAGAATTTGCGTTCTCGCTTAAAGATTTCGAAGGATCTAGTTTTATATTTAGCCCATCTATCTCAAATTCGCTATTAGAGGATAAAGAGGAGTAATTTGTATATATATATTCACCGATTGTTGAATCATTTAAGTGGGTTTTGGCGGCTTTTTCATCATTCTCAATATAAATCAATTTGTTTTTTAGCTTCTTTAATTTCCCTTTTAACGTTTTTAAAAGAGAAGAGAATCGTTCCTTCTTTCTAGAGTTGATGATGATTTGCTCTTTTTCAAGGCAATCATTTTGATAGTCTTCATAATCGAAGATTAGATTATTGGTGCTGCCATTAAAATCTTTTGCTGGTGTTTGATAGCTTAGGCCTTTCATGATAGGCCTTTTGGATTCTAAAGAGGTGCCATGGGTGAAGGCGATGATTTTATTATCAGAATCTAAAAGAATCAAATTCGGATGAGATGGAAACATCTCAAAAATAAGATAACGGTTTTCCTCTTTATAGACGTTATTTATGGTTATGAGAGTGAATTTCAAAATTCGGTCATTATTCTCGCTTTCTACTTTTTCGATATAGGCATTATTCAATTCTTTTCGAAATGTGGAATATATAGGTGAATCTAAAGAAACCAAATTTTTGTCTTCTTTTGCTGTATACGCTCTCGGATTAGAACTATCCATCGATATAACAAAGCGATGATCGCCTGAACCAGATAGATGGAAAAACAAGGTAGAATGAGAAACTAAAATGGGCCTAGAAATATGCTTTCCTTTGATTCTAGACTCTAATTCAGTTACGTAATTTTGAAATTCATCACCTTTAATCGCCATATTTTATAGTATATCACTTCTAAAAGGGCTTTATAATAATGCTTGACCTAGTTAATAAAACTAGGTAATATTGTAATCTATATAAGGAAGTTTTATGAGCGTTGGACTATCCGCAGAATCGACAATCGATTTGCCAAAAACCTATTTAAACAAATACGGCATCTCTATTTTGCATTTTCATGTGCAAAAAGGAGATGCGGAAGGGACGGATGATAATTTCAACACCCATGATCTTTTTGAATTTACAAAAAAGACAGGGGTAATGTGCCACACTTCTGCACCTAATATCAATGAATATGAGGCACATTTCAAAAAACTTTTAAAAAAGTATGACCGTATTATCCATTTCAGTATTTCTAGCGCAATATCTAGCGGTTATAACAATGCGGTTCAGGCGGCTAATGATGATCCTAGAATAATTGTCATCGATTCACATGGCACCAGTGGGCAAATTGCTCTTCAAGCCATCTACGCTCGTGAATTGATTGACAATGGCTACCCTTTTGATGTTATTAAAAAGAAAGTCTTGGAACGTCGACCTTATTGTTCATGCTCTTTTCAGCTTGATAGATTGGATTACTTATATAAAGGTGGTAGATGCAACAAATTATCCGTTATCGGAGCAAATCTACTTTCCATCAAACCTGAGATCATTTGCGTTGAAAAGGAAGATGGAAAATTTACATTAGGCAAGAAATTCCGTGGCAATATCCGAAAATGTCTTTTGGCCTATGTTAACGATATGTTGGATACGCACCCGAATATGGATAAAAAATTAGCTTTCTTGAATTATTCCGATCTCGAAGATATATCCATGGCTGAAGGGGCTAAGAAAATCATCATGGATAGAGGTTTCAAAGAAGTGATTATCACTCAAGCGTGTCCTACTAATGGCTATCACGCCGGGCCGAATGTTATTGGTTTCCAATTCTATTTCGATGGGGAACACAAAGTCACCCCGTACAACTCTGAGATTTTATAACGAAAATAAGATATTTAATTTTTACATTTTTTTCATTTTCATTGTTTAGTGAGATGCAATC
>CAVAYV010000046.1:0-5575 GCA_963593015.1 bacterium
ATATATGCCTTCTGCATTTCCTGAGCTGATGCTTTATCGACGTTCTCTGGAATGAAGACGAACTCGCCTGTATTGAAATCGGCCGCATATGTGAGCTTGCCCGTTCCACCGTCTCTGTTTTTTGTGATATTGATTATGAGATAATCTTGCGGTTTCTGCATTGGATCAAGTTTATTTTCGACTAATTTTCTGTCGAGCATAAGGACGCATGTCGCATCTTGACCGATTCTGTCAGATAAGCCAATCTGAGTCGTATCTTGTGACTTATCCTCATTTTTGGTTCTGTTTTGCTGAGCAACCGAAATAATAGGGATCTGCTTTTTGACCTGCAATTGCTTGACGGCTTTAGAAATATTAGCCACTTTCTCATGCATAGCCACGACTTTGCTTGTATCCTCTAACAAAGAATACTGGTCGATGAATAGAATCTCGATATTCTCTTGATCAATAAAAGCTTCCAAAGCATCTACTGTAGCCGGGCCAGAAATCATGTTTGGGGTAATGACTTTTATAGCCCCTAAACCTCTTTCTGGAAGCGATTCGATATAATTCCTATAGTCTTTCATGGCTTCCAAATCGCCGTGCGTTATAGCTTTGTTTGAAATGCCAGAAATTAAAGTATCTAAGCGATATCCAACCTTGTCGACGGACATCTCGCCTGAGTAAATACCAACCGTTTTACCTAATAATGAAGCAGAGGCTGCCATTTTAAGAAGGGTCCAAGTGTTATGTGTTAAAGTATTATCTGCTAATAGATAGCGGTGATCACCATCGCACATAAACCCATAATACTCAACTCTATCTACTGGAATAATCTTAAAGCCAACATTAGTAGAAACACCCTTATTTCTTTGTTTGGCCTGTTTTCTAGCTATTTTAGTGGGAATTAACTGCAAATTTCCAGAAAGAGTCATTCTATAATACTTTACGTTATTTATTACTTTGGGCTTTTGCAAACAAACTTTGAAACCAAGACCACGAGCCAGCTGAGCTACTTGATCAAAAAGAATTTTATTTTTTTGAGTAAAATCAAATATACCACTTGTTAAACAGCCCTCTGCATCTAAAAGTCCAGCTAATAAATCTAATCTTTGTTTAGCACTGCCTGTTAGATAGTTTAACGGAATATGTTTGTTATTAATGAGATTTTGTTCTTTCAAAAGTGTTTGCAATTTACCACAAATACTATAAACATTGGCTTTATTTTTCTCTTTGTTTTGAGACTCTAATAAATGAATTTTTTGGTCAGACTCTTTTCCATAAGCATAAATAACATCTACAATTTCTTTATCTGCTGTGCAAATTTGAGCATACTTAGAAGCTCCGTCACCTAGCCATAATCCTAAAATATAAGCGGGAATTGACTGAACTTTTTCATCATAATCAATTGCAGGACGCATTAATTTATATAAATGCTTTTGATGCTTAGATAAAGCCAAAAAGTCTTCAATTACAATATCAACAATTTGCCCAGAACCGTTTGTAGTAGCACAACCTCTTTGCTTATTATAAGCCTCATTATATTTATAGAGCGTCAAAATATGTTGAGATGATACTGTAAAAGGTTCACCTTTTGTAGGAATGATCTTATAACCATTACTTGTACCGTTATGCAAGCCTAAAACGGTGTTTATTCTATTTAAAGATTGAACTCTATCTCCAGTCTTAACATCTTCTACTTTTTTAATAGTTCCATCAGCCATTAAAACTTTAGTACCTTTTTCAAGGCATTTACCTAATCCCGTTCGAGCGACAATTACCATATTCTCATTTTTGGTATCGATGCCATAAATGGCTTTGTCTAACTCTGGAAAACCTGTCGGTATGAAATATTTGTCTCGATTGAGCTGCATATCGAGATAATTCTGATATCTGTCAGTATTTTTGGTGATATCGACACAAGAAACAGCTCCACCTGTCTTCAGGTTCTCGACCGATTTCTTGAAATACGCGACGGCTTTATCCGTCTCGCCGCTTTCAAGCATCTCTTTGAGATTGTTGAATCTCGTCGCGATATAAGAGGCATTGTAGTCTCTGAACAATTGCTCGAGCAAATAAGAATCTGGCTCATTCACTTCTTGTAATTCAAAATCAGGGAAAACGCCTAAGAAAGTCGCAGTGTCTGGAACGATGCCATTAGCTTTGATGTGATTTCTGATGAAATTGAATTCGTTTCTGTAATTGAAGAAATATCTATCATCTAAATTGTTCGCTATAGCGATGGAAAAATCCTTGGTATTGAGGATTTTATTGATTACTTGTAATTGCGATAACACTATTGTCCCTCCTTACCATTTTCTTCTTTCTTCTTGATAAAGATTGCGTTTATCAGAGCCGAATAATTCGATATCAACGCTTTTTGTGCAAACGCGACTCGTCAATCGCTCGCCTAATGCTTTCGTCATTTGTGCTGGTGAAAGATTTGAGGTGAATATATTGGATTTATCAGCGATCAATCTGGCGTCTAGCATGCTTAAAAGCTGGCTCATCTCATAATCTGTCGCCGTCGAAGTCGCGATATCGTCCCAAACGACCAAATCAGCTTTCAGATAGTTTTCTTTTATATGATCGTAATATGCGTTTTTATTAGAGATTTTGTCTTTGCTGGCCAGTAAGAATCTCGGAACCGAAATGAACAAAACGCGGCAGCAAAGCTCCGACTCAGACCAAATGGAATTGAGATATGACTGCAGCATACGAATCGCCCAAGACGTCTTTCCGCAGCCGCAATTCGAAGAGTGAATGTAAAGACTCTGCTTATCAGTCACGAAATCGACAATATTCTTGTCGATATTGGCTAGACGTTTGAAAGCCTCTAGATCGGTACCATCTGCGTCTATTTTGAGAATAAGGCGTCTTTTCTGAGCAGCAGTCAACAAAGCCTCATTATATAAGGCATCTAATTTATATTTGCGCAAGCAAAAAGATTTATCGCAATCTTTCTTATTGCATCCATACTCATAATAACATTCCATACTTCCCTCCGACGAATTAAAATACGGTTATCTGCTTTCTATTTTCCTGATGAACCAGACCAATTGCCTCCGCGATTAGATTCGCTCAAGTCGTCGACGACTTCCAATTCGTCGTGATAGATCGGAAAAACGTATAACGAATACAATCTCTCTCCGGCTTTGAATTCGATATCTTCGTCGTTGTCAGAATAGATCATGCCGTGTATCTCGCCGCGATAGTTCTCGTCGATCAGCGGCTGCTGCATGATCAGATTCTTCTTGCAGATCGAGCTTCTCATCGCCAAAAGGCCGGCATGGCCTTTTGGAAGCTCCACGCAAACGCCGGTATCGATGACGGTGACTTCATGTGCTTTCAATACGACGTCTTCTTTGAGAAATAAATCGTATCCCGCGTCGCCATCACGGCCATGCTTTGGGCATCTAGCCCCGTTTACCAATTTTATTTTCATATTTAGCAATAATTACCTTGTCATTCTTTTTATTATACGATTAGAAAAGCCGCTTTTTAGCGGCCTTTGTTAATATCATATAGTTTAACGATGTTGCAGATCAACGCCAATCTGGTCAATAATCCGACCCCGCCTGGGACCGGGGTCTTCTCGACGATGGTGACGTCTTCGCAATCTCCGCAAAGCTTTCCGTCGTCTCTTCTGTTGATGCCTACGTCGACCAAGAACCTTCCTTCTTGATATTTGTCGAAATCCGCGTCTGACAAGGTATAACGATGTCCTGTGGCGACCACGATGAGCTTAGCAACATTCAAGAATTGTCTCTTCTTCTCCAAAGAGGTTTTCGAATGCAATAAAGTGACGTTGCAGTTCTTCTCGGTCAACAATCTAGCCATAGGCTTGCCTACGATATTGCTTCTTCCGAGGACGACTGCGTTGGCGTCCTCGAACTCGAATTTGTTGTCTTCGAGATAAGTGATGATTCCTTGGGGGGTCGCCGGGTTGACGAGAGCTTCTTTGGTGAAACCGTCGATGTCTTTATGGAAGTCGATAGCCTCGGTGATTCTCGCTTCGTCGATATGCTTAGGCAAAGGAAGCTGGACGATGAATCCGTCTACGGCCGCATCCATATTCAACGCCTCGATTTCCGCAATCAATTCCTCTTCTGTTATCGATTCCTCGAAATGCCTCAGTTCGCAATCTATCCCTATTTCGCCGCAATCTTTGATTTTGCCTTTGATGTAGGCGTTTGACGCCTGGTTATCGCCCACCTGAACTATCACGGTTTTGATGCGAAGAGCGTTGTCTTCGATGTATTTCTTCAATTCTGCCTTTTTCTCGGCGCAATATTCCTTAATGTTCTTCATGCGTTATCCCTCTTTGCAAAAATCTTATCAACAAGCTTCCTATGGTATTCCCCAGAATGATGAGGCCGATATAGCCCAATCCTTTCCAAGTGAGTTCGGAAGCCCCGAAATAGAACGCGTCCGCAACGCAATGCTCGAAGCCGGCCAATATGAACGCCATCACGCCCAAGATGACCGGGACGAACGATTTCGTCTGCTTATAGCCTTCCACCGCTATATAGATGCAAGCCCCGCAGCCGATTCCATCGACGAATACCCTATACCAAGATTTGTCCAATTTCGTCGACATCACGATCGAGTATCCGACTGTCATTCTGTAAAGCAAGCCGACAAGGAATGCTACGACGATATTAGAAATCAGCATGACCAGCAATCCGATTATCTTGTTTTTATTGTCAAAATAGCCGATTTTCCCTGTGTACAGGTTAGCCTGCAATACGATGACTGCCACCAAACCTATGCCAAATACCAACGAACCGATGGATTTCTCATCGATTCGGAGGAACGCCCAGCCTGCTATGGCTATCAGCAATCCGGCCAGAACGCTTTTGAGAAAGAAATTCAATCTGTCTGTTCTTTTCATAATTGCACCTCCAGTGTTAAAAATCGCAAGAAAGTATACCTAAAAGTATGCTTTGCCGCAAATTTTTACACATTCATCTCATCGCCGAAGTAATATTTCTTTGCGTCTTCTATTTTCAATGCCTTCTTATAGGAATCAATCCAATAATCATGCTCGTAAAGCTTGTTCATCATCAATCTCGAAACGACGATAATGCAAGGCACTTTTCTATTCTTCATGTCGTTCTTCGAGTATTTGGAATTCCATTCTCTGAAAGATGGCTCGATGACCAAATCGTTGTAATTGAATTCTATCGTCTTCTCGGCTTTGATATATTCGTCATAGACTTTCCCGGCGTTGTTCTCATATGGGATGTCGTCCCAATCGTCGCCGGTATACGCTGGGTCATCGCCTAAGTAGAACGTGACCGTGTTTCCTTCTCTTTTGAAATCGATTATCTTCATCTACAAGACCTCTGTTCCATTATGTGATGATTAAGCCTCATAATCATCGCTCAATCTCGGAATTTTGCCTAAGCCTGGAAGCATCAAAAGTGTTCCGGACATAGGGACCAAGAATTCGGCTCCGGTGAACAATCTGACTTCTCTGATATGGATTTTGAAATCTTTCGGAGCCCCTAAGATCTTCTGATCGTCTGTGATCGAAGCCGGAGTTTTGGAAATGCAGATAGGAAGATTCCCGTATCCTCTGGCGGTATAATCT
>CAVAYV010000047.1:0-14545 GCA_963593015.1 bacterium
ATATAGGGGAAATCCTTCTTGATCTCCTTGACCCTATTTTCAAATTCGCCATAGGTTAGACATTTCTCCTCTAACGTGTAAGCGGTGTTTTCAATATAGTAATTGTATATTTCCAAACATTTTTTGATGTCTTTATTTTCGATATCGCGAATCATCGTCGAAATTATAGCTACGAAGCAAGATTAATCAAGAAATTCGGAGTCTACAAAAGAGAACTATGCTGACAAAAAGCATGAAGAAGTATGAAAGTGTATCAAACTTATTCGCCTCGTCCTTACGAACAAACCAGACAAATACGCTAGTAGAGGTAAAGATGGCAAAAAATCATTGAGCAAATTAGAAACGTGCCCTCTTTATCACGCTGTTTCATCATCAATGGGTGCTGGGGTTAGGGAAAGCAGTTTTGCTAACGTCGATACTCGAAGTATTCTTAGAAAATAAAGATTGGGTATTAATCAGTTTGAACATAGAAGAAGATAGACGTGAAAGTCTAGCAACTAAATTGCATGCAAACATCGCGATAAAACATCTTTTCTTAAAAAAGGATTTTCCCTTTCTTTAAAGAGATTAGTTTTTCCATAAAGAAAGGGCGCCAAAAAACATATTTCAGCCCGTTGAACCTATTTGCCAGTGCAAATTCCTATCAAAATTCTCTAAAGCTTTCATACGAGTAAGCGCTTGAATGCGCAAAACTGACATAAGGATACGCTTTCACTTTCCGCTTGCTTTGGTATTTGATCTTCTCCAAAGGGAAAAATTCAGAAACATTAAACATCTTCGATCAATATTTAGATGAATTTGCCTATTCTAAAATTTGGTCCGCTTTAACAAACATCGAAAAAAGATCATCATTTCTCTTGACTAAAGCAAGCTAGTTCTCTTTTCAAAAATTTTAGAAAAAGGGCATGAAAAAAGAATATTTCTTCCGCTATAGGGATCGACTAATTAAAAAGGGATTTTAATTTCCCTTTAAAAGATGGAGATTGGCTTTTTCATTGCCGCGTTTTAAGGAATTCGTTTTAAACAAATCGCTTTTCGAAAAACGTTATTGAAAAGCAAAGAAGGGACAAGTGCAAAACAGATCTAGTCGTTATTTTATAAAAAAGCATCTTTTACGAGCGGATCGAAGGTTTTGTCTTTTTTGATAAAGGATTTTTTAATTTTTCTCCTCAAGTTTCCTTAAAATACACAAAGCAGTTTTTTATAGTAATATTGTCTTATAAACTCTTAAGTCACCATAGACTTTCTTCGCATTTTTATCATCTTTAAGCCGATGATTGCAAGATCCCCAAAATCCTTGATTTATTAATTGAGCTAAAAAAGAACCACCTTTTGATGGTTCTTTCATTCCAAAGCTAATTTTATTATTTGAATAATTAGTTATTGACGCGAATAGGGTTTGTGCAAACCGTACGTAATTCTGTTATATGGTTTTTATATCTGCAGGTATAGCATGTGCAGCTGCCTGGGGAATTTTCTTTGTTTCTGCCAGAGCTATCTCTGTAATAGTCGCAGGTATTGCCCCAGGTTACGTACGGCTGCCCATAGTCATCATAGGTGGTGCAGCTTCCGCCGCCGGCGATGTCAAGATCGTCATCGGCAATTTCGCCCCCTTCATCCACGAAAGTCTTGACTTCCTCGACAGAAGCCCCGCAATCATGGTTTTTCAAGAACGACGCGAATTGCTCATCCGTCTCCAAGGTGGAATACTCTTTTCTTAAATTTTCGTCATTAAGAACCTCTTTGTAGAACTCGTTTAACGTTTTCATAAGGTTTCTCCTTTCTTAATGCCCTTATCTTACAAGGCCTTTGTAACTGAACCGTAACTATTTGGCAAATTATTTTGAATCAGAAGAAAGAGAGCGTATCAATGGGCTAATTTCAAGGATGTATCCCCTCTATTTGCGGCGTATCCGCACGTTTTGTAAGCGGTGCTTATGAAACTCTAGGAACATAAATCCGCCTTTTTGAAAGATCCATCTAAAATATTTCAGCAAAAGTCATAAAGTCAAAAAACCGATAATCCAAATTTTCAAGGGTATCAGGTATTATTATTGAAGCTATTCCGCTTTCCGCAAAAGCATATTGTTGAATGAAAATTACGCTTTTAGAGATGCTCACACTGTTTAAGGCCTCACAATTTTCAAAAGCCCCATATTTGATTGAAACAATGATGCTTGGAATTGAAATTTTAATCAAATATTCGCCAAAAGATAAATCACGGATGGCAATAACATTTTTCCCGTTATAAGTGGAAGGAATTGCTATTTCATCCAATCCAGCTATCCCTTTTTAAATTGAAGAGATCAAGGTTCTTTACCGAAATAGCGTATGTTCCATCCTCGAGCAAATCAAACTTAAAGTATTCCAGAGTTTCATCATTCGCGACAATCCACTTGTAGCAAGCGAAGAATGAAAACTGCATGATGACAATTGAAAGCAAACCCCGGCAAGAAATAAACCAGAAATGCTGAGTCATTTTATATAAAAAAGGTCTGATATTGCATCAAACCTATATTACTTAAATGCCTTCATAGAATGGTTTTGATACAATTTAGCACCCCTTCTTAAATCGTGTAAAAATAGTTTCAAATCGTGTAGATTTTTAGCACCCTTAGAAAAATACCGATAGTATCGATAAAAATCGTTGAATTTAATTACACAATTTATTTTGCAATTAATTTTTGTATATTTCACATCATATGAAATAGAACATTAATATTCTGAAGATAATAAATACTCATCTTGAAATTATTAACTAACAATCATCAAGTTTTTTAAACACATCAAAAATGTTATTTGCCATCTTTTCAACACTTAGATTTAATCCTTTAGTTAACCACCATTGAATTATTCCAATCATCGCTGACACTCTAAATTCAATATTAAATTCATAATCTAATTTATTTGCATTATTATATGTATATAAATCTGAACTAATAAGATTTGTGATTACACTTTTAAAATGATTAGAAAAATATGGATAATTTTCTTTTGAAAATAAAATACTAAAATATTCTTTTTCTTCATAAAGACAAGAAAGTATTTTTATAAGTTTTTCTTTTCTTTCTTCTTCTTTCTCTACTTTATGTAATAAATCCTGTTCATCATATAAAGCCTTAACTAAATCATCAATAAAGTCATCTAGAAGTTCATATTTATCAATATAATGCAAATAGAAAGTTGATCTATTTATATCTGCAAGTTCTGAAATTTCATTAATATTGATCTTATCAAATGATTTTTCTTTTAGTAATTTTGCAAAAGAAGTTTTAATATTTCTTCTAGTTCTAACATATCTTCTATCATTGCTGTTCATAGATTCCATCCTTTTAATAGATAAATTTATAATTATGTTGTTTATCAAACATATATCAATTTTTAGTGATTGATTAAACTATCATATCAATATATATAATAGTCGACGTGAGTAAAATAAACAACACGTATCTATTAAAATAGGAGTTGATATTATGAGTAAATTACTAAGTAAAATGATGATTAGATTAACTGATGGTAAAAAACAAGCTTATGATCCAAATAAGGAATTAATATGGAATAAGAAGTATAATTCTAGTTCTTGGTTTGTGATAGGACATTTTGAAGCGGAAGGACATAAACTAAACTATCTATTCCATCAAATGATTTGGCCAGGACATGATGGTCAGGTTATGAATTCTGTTCTTTCAGTTACAGATGAAACAACAGGATTTCATTACGGAGAGGATAATTTTTATCCTCTAAATAAGGTTGAAATAGCAACAGATCACTTTAAGATTAAAGATCCAACGGGTTCTATGGAAGGCGATTTAAACCATATGCATGTAGAAGCCTCTAATAAAGGAATAAGTCTAAGTCTTAATCTAGATTTTGAAAAAGATATCATTTTAAATGGTGGAAACGGAGAATTTAACCTAGCAATAATTAAGGTACACCAATATTCAAAGCCTAAAGTTACACCTTCAGGTACTCTTTCAATTAATAGTAAGACATATAAAATAGCAGGAGATGCTTGGTTTGATAGACAATGGCAACAAACTCCAGGCCCTGTAAGTGATGGCGATCTACACTGGGCATGGATGGATTTAAATTTATCAAATGGAAAAAGATTATCTATGTGGTCAATTTCATGGCCTTCAAAACATATATCTCGCGGATGGGCTACTGAACAGGCAAGTGACGGAAGTCAAAAAATTTATGAAGTTGAACCATTTATGGAGAAAAGTAAAAGTTTTTGGAAAAGTCCTACGTCAAATCAAAACTATCCAATTGATTTATTAATTTGTATTCCAAAGCTTGATGCTAAATTGAAAGTTGTGCCAAAACCAATTGAACAAGAAATAGCTTCTGAATATATTTCTAAATATGAAGCTGCAAGTGAAATAAGTGGTACATGTAGTGGCAAAAGCGTTAGCGGTTTTTGCTACATTGAATATGTAGGTATATTCAAGTAATTAAATATGAATACAACTGGTCTTATATTAGTTTCTATTAGTGGTATATGTTGGACAATTGTATATATAGAACTAATTAGAATAGGATTTAAAGATAAAGCATGCGGAATGCCTATATTTGCACTTGGATTAAATATAGCATGGGAATTTCTATATTCCATCGATGGATTCCTTATATCTAAAGAATTTATGATGGTACAAAATATTGCAGATTTAGCATGGGCATTGTGTGATGTAGCAATTTTAGTTTGTTTTATTAAATTTGGAAGACAATATTTACCTGAAAATGCAAAAAAATATTTTATTCCCTATACTATTTTAGCTTTAATTGTATGTATTTGTATGCAATTGGCATTCTATCTATATTGTAATAGTGCAACTGAAGCTTCAATATATTCCGCATTTGCTCAAAATGTCGTAATGTCAGTATTATTTCTTACTAATTTATTTAAAAGAAATAATACTAAAGGTTTCTCATTGCTTGGTGCAATATGTAAATGCATTGGAACACTTACTCCAACCATTTGGGGATGTGTAGAAATTGGTGGAGTTCAAATATATATTCTTATTACAGGATCTTTATGTTTTATAATTGATTTAATATATATTTACTTCTTTAGAAAATACAGAAAAATAAAGAATAATAAAATAGACATCTTGTGACTAGGCACAAGATGTCTATTTTTCTTTAATGGTGTAAGTGTCATATATTGATACGATTTTAGCACCCCTACTATTTTTTAGCACCCTTTACCTCAAATCGTGTAAAGAAGCTTAGTCCGGACAATAATTTGCTCTAAAATCACTTAATCATGTAACTTCATGAACTACTTCAAATGATGAATTTTATCAAAAAACACTATAAATATGACATATATTGCTAATTTCAAGCATAAAAAAAGTCCAATACCGAAGTATTAGACATAATTTACTAAAATGGGGCGCAATATGGGAGTTGAACCCACTCATGACCGGTTCACAGCCGGTTGTGTTAACCGTTTCACCAATTGCGCCAGCGCTTAGTATTATACTTATTGAATAAACATTTAACAAGCAAATTAAACAGAATTTGCAAGGAGTTGGCTTTTAAAATAATCCGTTCTTCAAAAGTCGCTCTAATTCTTCAATCATCGGCACTTCCCTATTCGCGACTAATCTAGCCAAAGGCTCCTTTGCTTTAGCTAAATAAAGGGATTTTGCCGCTTTTAAAGAGAAATATTCTGTAGAGGCGATTAATTTATCACCCTCGCTAGAGATACATCTTTCTTGGACTTTCTTTAATCCTTTGACGTAAAAATAATGATTGATGTTCTTTTGGTGGATCAAATTATAGTAATCTAGGACTACCCCTATCTTTTTCACTATTTCGATTTCGTAGCCAGTTTCTTCCAAACATTCCCGTTTTAGTGCCGATTCTAGTGATTCCTTTTTCTCTACTCCTCCTCCGACGCTTTCGTAATAATCGCGATGCCCGAAAATATCATCGGCGAGCAAATGATGGAAAAGAAAAATGTTGTCATTAACCTCCAGGAAAGCTCTGACCACCACTCTTGTGTGGTCTATGTAAGTGAAAGGATATTCGTTATCTATTAGGGCAATTTCTTTCATATGGGAAATTTTAATCTTTATTTTCTTTCAAAGAAAGATAAGATATCTAACATGGCTATTCGCAATCGTTTATTTTCACTTATATATAGGATAATAGAGCTAGTGTTAGGGGTTTACGTCCTCGTTTTCCTCTTTCTTTCAGACAAGACCGACGCCAACGTTTTCCAAAGTTTCCTTTATTTTTCCACCGAAGCGATGTTTTTGATGGTGGCGATTGTCTTTTGCGAAGTCATCTGTAATTTCGTCGATTTATTGAAAAACGGCAAAGACGGGCTTGCAGCGGGCGTATATATGCCTTTGACTTTAATGGGGCTTACGATGATTATCTCTGATTGCCTAGTCTATAACATCTCCTCTCCTTTTTTAGGAGGTTATGCTTTAGGCCAAGAGCTATTCTCGGTTTTATTGGCCCATATTTTCATGCCGATAATCTTTTTTCTGGATTATTTGCTTTTCGATGAAAAGGGCACCGTCAAATGGAAGCATGTGGTGATTTGGCTTATTTATCCTCTTGCCTATTTCACCTTGATCATGGTGGCCCATTACATTTTCAAAAACAACATCTACCCATATCCTTTTTTGAATCCGAATGCCTTAGCCACCTCTAGCGAAGAGATTCTCTCTGGCAATCATGGCTGGAATGGTTCTTTGATCATCATTTCTTTGATGATGCTTGGCTTTTTGATTTTAGGGTCATTCATGGTCTTTTTGAATAACCTTTTGGCGCATAAATACAAGCGCAGAATCCGCTAAGCCTTCCTTTTTGCGGCATCTAAATCCTTAACGTTTACCTTAGATAATCTGCTCTCTTCGTCTTTGGCTTTGAACAAATCCAAGAATCTCAAAGAATCCTCATAGGCGATTTGAAGGCAATATGTCGAGAAAATGCCGTTTTTGTAATATGTCCTAAACAAATAGATTATTCTCTCTTCGTCTTCATAAGCCGCAAAATGCGGACGGGATAAGATGTCTTTGACAACCTCTAAGCGTTTTAAATAATCTTTAGGGTGAGCGTAGGCAAAGCTATTCAATTGCTCTCCCTGAATATAAACGAAGACATCCCCTGGGATCGATACATCAAGCGTCCTTTCGATATTTTTACTCACTCTTCCAAGTTTTAGACTTTCATTATCCATAAACGTCACCTTTCAATAAGTAATAGTCCTCTAAGCTCCCTTTTTCTAAAAGAATTGCAAGAAAGAAGGGGACTATTTATAGTAATTGCATGGAAAAATACGATAAAAACTCTTCTATATCTTATGCGCTTGGAACCACCCTCACCTTTGAATTATTGAAAAGAAAGCCTATGGTGGCCAAAAGAATCTATATATCCCCAAAGCAAAAAAGAGATGAGACCTATAATGAAATAATCAGACTCGCGAAAGCGTATAAATTGCCAGTGATTGAAAATAACGAAAAGATCTTCAAAGCCCTTTCGGAAAAAGACAATTGCATGGTGATTGGGGAATTCGATAAATTCGAGAATGAATTGGACTCTACGAAAAACCATATCGTCTTAGTGAATCCTTCCAACAAAGGAAATTTAGGCACCATAATACGAAGCGCCGCGGCTTTTGAGATAGGCGGGGTCGCCATAATAAAGCCGGCTGCCGATATTTTCGACCCCAAATGCATCAGAAGCACAATGGGGGCGATTTTCTCAACTCCCTTCCATTATTATTCGTCTTTCGAAGAATATGAGAAAAAGAATAGCGGTCGCCACTTCTATCCTTTTATGCTCCAGGCAAAGACGAAACTAGGTGAAGAAAAAAGAGAATACCCTTATTCTTTGATCTTCGGGAACGAAGCCACAGGGTTAGATATAAGCTATCTTCAAAAAGGAACAGCTCTAAAAATACCTCAGTCCAGCTCTATCGATTCATTGAATCTGGATAACGCCGTGTCGATTGGGCTATTCGCCTTCAAAAATAAGAGTGATGATTGAAGCTTGAAATCGATTAAGCGAAACGAAATTACAAACACATAGTCATATAAATCGGCAAATATATTATCCCATCCTCAATTTTGAAATTTTTGGAATATATGATTGTTTTTTTATCAACGTATTGATGGTGCTTAATCGAGAATTCATCGACGCTTGAATGCGATCTATAGTCAGAGGATTTCACTTCTATTGGGTTTATTTTGTTATTCTTTTCCAAAAAGAAGTCAATTGAATATTTTTTATTCGAGCCGTCTTTGTAAAAAATATTGTATTTAAGACCATAGTCATTCGATTTCAATTCTTGCGCCACGACGTTTTCTTATATAAATCCTTGATCGACGGATATTTTGTCGAGAATCAATGACTTGTACAAAGAATTATCCAAATAATTTTTGCCATAGAACATCTTGCTAATCAATAATCCAGTATCCGCGGAATACACTTTCACCTTTGAAAGATCAAAGCCTGTTGTCAAAGAAGCGTCTATATTTTTAATTTCGTAAGCGACGTTGACAATTTTGCTTGATTCCAATTCATCGACATTATTCAAGCAAGTATATAGTTTAGCGTTCTTCGAAAAGGATGAAGCGCTGATTTCAAAAGTGTGATTCGAAAACATGCTTTGAATTTTGTCGTAGATTATCAAGGGAGTGATTGAAGATGATTTTCGTGATATCTTCGTCAAATCTTCCCTATATAAACTAATTATGTTCTTTTTGACATTGTCGACTTTTTCAAAATCATTGGATTTGATGAATTCCAAAACAGTTTGAGGCATCCCGCCGACCGCCATATAAGTTCGGAAAAGCCTCATCGCCTTTTTATGGATAGGATCGCTTAAAGCTTTTGAAGTGTTATAGGAGTCTTTTATATAGCGAAGTATTTCTTCTTCCTTTAAGGCAACTAAGAATTCCTCAAAATTCATAGGATGCATTTCAATTCTCTTTTCTTCACTTGGCACAACTATATTTTTAGAATTTTTCTTTAACGAAATAAGCGATCCGATTTCAATGTAGTCATATCTTCCATCTTTAACCAAAAATTTGATCATTTCCCTTGCTTTTATATACTTTTGAACTTCGTCGAAAATAATCACTGAATTTCTTTCGTATAGTTTGACGTCGGTCAATAACTGAATTTCTTGTAAAAATTGATTATAGCTATCGGCGTTTTCGAAAATCGCCTTCATATCTTTGGTGAAGGATTCTTTTGGGTCAGCGAAATTAATTAAAATATAGGATTTGTATTCGTTTTTTGCAAATTCTTCGCAGATTGTGGATTTGCCAATACGCCTAGCTCCTTCCAATAAAAGGGCAGTTTAGCCATTGTATGTTTTCTTCCAGTTCAAAAGTTTCTCATAAATTTTTCTTTTAAAAATCATGCCAAGTGGTTCCCATACAATTATTTTTTTATCATTCAAAAACAAAAATTCATCAAAATGTACCGGTTTCCCTAAAATGTTTTAAAGCGAAAAGTACCGGTTTCCCTAAAATCTTAAGGTTGATAATAAAAGTAACATTTTATTATTCAAAACAAAAAACACGGAGCTGATCCGTGTTTTTCATATTTTGTTTAGTTCCCTTTATAAGCGTCTTTCAAGATTTGGATCATATCTTTGATCAAAGGCACACGTGGGTTGGCTGGGGTGCATTGATCTTCATAGGCCAAATAGGCGATGCTTTCAAGCTTGCTATTCCATTCGTCTTCGTTTGGGACTAAGGAAGAGAAGTTCATGTCGACGCCGATTTCTTTGCCAAGGTTCATAACCGCTTCCGCGAGTTTCTTCGTGCCTTCTTCTGGCGTTTTGGCATCGATTCCGATGGCGCGGCAGATTTCCATATATTTCTTGTCGCATTCATATTCTTCGTATTTTGGCCAAACGCTTAATTTGGTTGGGACGCTGCCATTGTATCTAATAACATGAGGCAATAAGATACCGCATGTTTGCCCATGCACCAAATGGAATTCTGCGCCTATTTTATGGGCTAAAGCGTGGTCTAAGCCTAAGAAAGCGTTAGCGAAGGCCATGCCGGCGATAGTCGCGGCATTATGCATCTTCTCACGGGCTTTAAGATCATGCTTTCCGTCTTTGACGCAGCGTGGGAGGTATTCAAAGACCAGCTTAATGGCTTCTAAGGCTAAGCCGTCGGTATAATCGCTAGCCATGACCGAAGTATAGGCTTCAATACCATGCGTTAAGACGTCTAAGCCAGTGTAAGCAGTGCTTCTTGCTGGCAAATTCGTGGTGAATTCCGGATCGACGATGGCAATAGACGGAGTCAAGGAATAATCCGCTAAAGGATATTTCTTGTGGTTCTCTTTGTCGGAAATAACGGCAAATGGCGAAACTTCCGATCCTGTGCCTGAGGTCGTTGGAATGCAAATGAGCTTGCTCTTTCTTCCGAGTTCAGGATATTTCAAGGCGCGTTTGCGAATATCCATGAATTTTTGCTTCAAGTCATCGAAATTGACTTCTGGATGCTCGTAGAAGATCCACATCCCCTTCGCCGCGTCGATGGCGCTGCCTCCGCCCAAGGCAATGATTGTGTCTGGCTGGAAGCTATTCATAAGCTCAACGCCTTTTTTGACGGTTTTGATATCAGGATCTGGCTCGACTTCGGCGAATAATTGATAAGTCACTTCGTTGCGGCGAAGCATAAGCTCATCGATGATCTTATTCAAGAAACCGAGTTCGACCATAGAGTGGTCAGTTACCACGAAGACTTTGTTGATGTCTTTGGCACTTCTTAGATATTGGATGCTGTTGCGTTCGAAATAGATTTTCTGTGGGACTTTGAACCATTGCATGGTGTTTCTCCTTTTGCCGACTTTCTTGACGTTTAATAAGTTATGGACGTTGACGTTCCCGCCAACGCTATTATGGCCATAAGAGCCACAGCCTAAAGTCAATGATGGCTCGAAGGAGTTATAGACGTTGCCAATGCCGCCAAAAGTCGATGGGGAATTCCAGATAATACGCATAGCCGGGCATTTATCGCCGAATTTATCGGCCATCTCTTGCTCTTTGCAATGAATTGCCGCGGTGTGCCCTAAACCGCCGAAATGAAGCATTTTGTCGCATAAATCAAATCCTTCAGCGGCGTCTTTGACTTTGTAGACGGCCAAAATCGGGGAAAGCTTTTCTCGGCTCATCGGCTCCTCTTCTCCGACTTTTTTGACCTCGCAAGCGATGATGGCGATATCATCAGGGACTTTGAAGCCAGATTGCTCAGCAATCCATTGCGGGGACATGCCAGCAATCGCCGGATTTAATTTCGCATCAGCGACATTTGGATCGCCTTTCGAGACGCCGAACATGAATTTCTCAAGTTTTCTAATCTCCTCTTCTTTGGCGAAATAAACGTGGTAGCGTTTTAGCATCGCTTTGGCATCGTTATAAATTGGCTCATCGACGAAAATCGCGGATTCGGAGGCGCAGATCATGCCGTTATCGAAGGATTTGGATAAGACAACGTCATTGATGCTTTGACCCAAATCGCAGCTTCTATCCAAATAGCAAGGAACATTTCCCGCCCCAACGCCTAGTGCCGGTTTACCGCAGCTATAAGCGGCTTTGACCATCGAATTGCCACCCGTGGCCAAAATCGTGGCCACGCCAGGATGGTTCATCAAGGCGCTAGTGGCGTCCATTGAAGGATTTTCGATCCATTGGATGCAGTTTTCTGGGGCACCGGCTGCAATCGCGGCATCACGCATGATCCTTGCGGCTTCCGAAGAGCACTTTTGGGCTTTTGGATGGAAAGCGAAGATGATCGGGTTTCTCGTTTTGATGCAAATCAATGATTTGAAAATGACGGTCGCGGTAGGATTGGTGACTGGCGTAATGCCGGCGACAACCCCTAAAGGCTCAGCGATTTCGGTGATGCCAGTGACTGGGTCATTGGAGATGACTCCGACAGTTTTGGCATGGCGCATATTGTTTACGACATATTCGCAGGCGAACAAATTCTTCGTGGCTTTGTCTTCGAAATTGCCGCGTTTTGTCTCTTCTATGGCGTAACGGGCCAAATCGCCATGATGATCCAAGCCAGCGACGGACATCTTCGCGACGATATAATCGATTTTTTCTTGGTCGTAGGAGCCAAAGGCCTCAAGAGCCTTTAGGCCTTTTGTCACAAGGGAATCAACTTCCTCTTGGGCGGTCGGAATCTTCTTTTCAGTAGCCATTATCTTTCCTCCTTGGCTAATTCTTCATTGAGTCGATGACTTAATACAGCAAGCGAGCTCGACAAATTAACGTTTTCGATCACAACATTCGAAGGAACGTTTATGTGGGTGGGAGCGAAGTTCCAAATGCCTCTTATCCCGTAGCTAAGGCATTTATCCACGACCTCTTGGGCGATAGATGCCGGAACCGTGATTATCGCGATCTGACAATTCAATTCGCTTATCTTCTTCTCTAGTTCCTTGAAATCGTAAATCGGCTTATTCGAGATGGATTTCCCGATCTTTTTTGGGTCGGTATCGAAACCAGCGACGATCTCTAGCCCCATCTCTTGGAAATTAGGGTAATTGAGCAAAGCCCCTCCTAAATGCCCGGTTCCGATGATAGCGGCTTTAGTGGCATCGCGATAGCCTAGGAAGTTTTCCAAGGTTTCGACGAGCTTTGAGACGCTTCTTCCTTTTTTCGGCCGTCCGGCTTCGCTGCAGATGACTTGCAAATCCTTCCGGATCTGCTCCTCACTATAGCCAAGCTCTTTGGCGATTTTCGGAGACGAGATCGTCTCAACCCCTTTTTCTAATAGCCCTTTGAAGAACTTTAGATAGATTGGGTAACGCTGCAATTGGTTTTTGCTGTATGTCTTCATGCCAATTCCTCTTTCGGTAAGTTTTTACCGGTAAGATAATACACTATGAGAAATAATTTGACAAGCATTCGATATTTAATTACCGGTATAAGTTTACTAAATTTTCAATATTAAGGTTTTATCGAATGTTTTTCTTCTTTTAAATCGGTATTTTGTTAGCGCTTTCATAAAAATCAACATTTTCATGATCGTTTTTATTATTATTAAATGATTAAGAAATGGATTTTATTTATGACTAGCAAAACGAAAACCGCTGTTCGGGCATCGATAAACATATTGATCGTCGTCTTCACTCTTATCGCCACCCTTTGGATGGCCTTCTCCAAAGATGGTGATTTATCGGTATCGGGAATCCAAATGCTCAAATTCTATACCGTTGATAGCAATATTTTGATGGGGATCGCCGCTATGCTATCTTTGCCTTTCGATTTAAGGAAGCTGAAAGGCAAAGACGTCAAAACCCCTTTCGTTATCGATTTGCTTTATTATATTGGGGTATTCGGGGTGATTCTCACTTTCTTGACCGTCATCTTCTTTTTAAGCCCGATGATGGTGAAAAACGGAGGAAGCTATTTCGCCTACTTCTCTGGCCCGAACTTCTTTATGCATTTCGCTACCCCTATCCTAGCCATTTTCTCTTTCTTCTTTTTCCAAGAGAAAAGAGAGATAAAATACGCCTACTCTTTTTTGCCAGTTATAACTTTATTAGCCTATGCGATCTTCTATATGTCGTATTTATATAGGAATGGAGGGATCGGAAACAAAAACATCGATTGGTATGGCTTCACTTTGCTTACGATCCCTTGGCCGGTCGTTTTCATTTTCATGGTCGTGATTGGCTATCTTATCTCTTTCTTGATTTGGCTAGCTAGAGAGAAAATCCAAAAGAAACTCAGTTGATTTTCTTTAATAATAACGGGGATTTGAAAAGGAAATCTCCTTTTAATTCATGCTTTTCATTGGTCAATAAATCGAGATATTCCCAGAAATCCTCCTCTTTTAGATGGATTTTGGTAGTGTCCTCGCTCAAATTTAATAGCCCAAGGATTATCTCATCATCTTTCATGATGTCTTTGATAGCCAAAAGTTTGCCTTCATATTCTTCGATCGGCAAAGAAAGGAAAAGCATATCGAAGAAAGAATTATGTTTCATCTCAATTAGTTTTCGGATGAAAAAAAGGTTATATATTGGATATGGCAGATTCCTGCATTTACACAGAATTTAAGATACTCTCTAATTTCTTTTCGGCGGCCTTACAAGCATAGTAACGTTATATAGTCGCAATTATTAGAGAAAAGATGTTTACCTATAGTTATCCCAAATCAGATGCGCGGCATCGCTATAATCGATAAAGGGGTTGCGGTTATTCTGGATTTTATAAATTTCATTATTTCTTTTTATCTCTTTTTCGGAAACGGGATCCATATCATTCCATTCTAAATAAACATTGATCGCCCATTTTTTCAAAGAAGGGAAGGTAGTGTTATTCAAGGGCGCATAGCTATCCCATGAGACTAACTCATTTTGATAACGAGTCACAAAATAGAAATAGGTTCTTGCGATATCGCCTTTATATTCATCAGGGACTTCGCAGAAAGTGCCGCTTTGGCCGTAGTTTTTGTCGTTATCGCCACCTCCGATTTTCGTATGATTGCTAGATTCATAAGTGGCAGCAGAAACGTATCCATGAGGATGGTTACTTCTAGCA
>CAVAYV010000048.1:0-5118 GCA_963593015.1 bacterium
GCCACCGAATCCGAAGCTGGCCTCAAAGGCTACAAGTGCGGCGTCTGCGGCTATGTCAAGGACGCTTTCGCCTACACCCCATACATCAATAGCGAGAATTTCGAGGCCTCGCTTAAGTTCACTGGCGACAAGATCACCATCCATTGCGACACCGTCAGCGGCAGCAGCGCCTTTGAAGACACCGAGACCAAAAACGGCAATATCGTTCACTGCGTAGCGACGGGGGATGGGGCTGCGGAATACTATTACACCGTCGAAGGCGAAGGCGCTGACGCGAAATATTATGAGTATTCCAAAGGTAGCGACGGACTCTGGCTGAAGAAAGAGGACACAAGCAAATATTACAACGTATATTCAAGCTTCGACGCGAACGTAAGTGCTTTCGATAACGCGCTCACCTATGACAAAATCAAGAACGCCTTCGATAGCAGCAAGGGCGCGTATGTGACTTCTTACACCAACCAATACGGCACCGCGATTAACGTTGAGCTTTATTTCAACAACGGAAGATTGGTCAAAGCGGTCAAATCGTATGGCGAGGTCGTGCGCACCTACACCTTCTTAGATGATGCAAAGACCATCACCTTGCCTAGTAGCCACGAAATGCACGTCCATCAGTTTGGCACCGCCTGGGAGATCAAGACCAAGGCTACCAGCACCTCGAAAGGCATCAAGGCCCACAAGTGCTCCCTCTGCGGAGCCTTCGACGAGGCGACCCAGAAGGAATACGACCCTTTCGTCGACGCGACCAAATGGGCTATAGCCCTCAAAATCGACTGTGATTTCAAGTTGAGGAAGGACTCTTATCGCCATTATAATCCACAAGACGACAACACTCACGAAGTCAGTGTCCAAACTAGGCACGGGAACGTCCTCAAATTCACGGAAGACAAATACAGCTACGGGGATGGCTTCTACTACGGCGGCTATGTCAATTGGTACAACAAAGTGGCTGACGAAACTGACACCACCTATGGCTTTCAATGCTACAAATACACTTACGACGAGA
The DNA here is from genome assembly GCA_963593015.1 of bacterium. Taxonomy (GTDB): domain Bacteria; phylum Bacillota_I; class Bacilli_A; order RFN20; family CAG-826; genus UBA4951. The sequence continues at coordinate 1,010 of CAVAYV010000048.1, forward strand.
CCAGCACGCAATGGAGCTCGATAGACAACTATCAATATTGGTGGGACGAATATAGCAAGGTTGACTGGTCGGCTGATTTCTCTTTCAGCGACCACTCTTACGAGGAAGCCAACGAATGCTATACGAAAACGAAAAGATACGATGGTAATAGCTTGACGGAGACAGACAGTTTCTACTTTGACTCTGGCAAGCTCATCAAGCGCGTCTTCAATTCCGTCTATGACTCCGGGGAGACGAAGACCCATGTCTATCAAATCGAGTACACCACCGAAGAGCTCTCCCTTCCTGAGATCGGAGCCAACCACACCCATAACTTCAGCACGTCCTATTCAAGCGATGGCCTCTACCATTGGCACGAGTGCTCTTGCGGGGCGAAAAAAGACAAGGCGGCGCACGACTTAGGCTCTTATAGCGTCACCAAGGCGGCCACCAAGACCGCTAGCGGAACTAAGGTCGCTACTTGCTCCACTTGCTCAGGCGGTAGTGGCGAGCGCGAGTACACCCCCTATATGGATAACTTCGACTGGAGCACCATTTTCAACGAATACTGGCATCCTTATCGTATGACCATAATCGCCGTCAGAAACTACGGGGCCGACGTCACTGAGAAGTCCTTCGACGGCGTCACCTATAAAGGGAGCACATGGTCCACGACCGATGCGGCCGGAAAGGGCGAGAAGCAAAGCGAGTCAACCAACTACTATCTCAGCGGGTATATTATCACCAAGAAGAATGGTTCCTGGGTGAAGGAGGTCGACGAGGATAACGACTGGTCTAAATATCCGATGACTGCCTTCTCCTCCTATGGCAATGGCGAGACGAACTCCAAGGGTCAATATGACCTCGTCGAAGACGGCGCCGACGTCCATTACGCAAGGAAGGACGGTAAGGTGAACCTCTACTTCGACAAAGGCAGGATTGTCAAACTCCATGACGCGAGCAGCAACACGACTATCGTGGTCGAATATGACGACATCTATGAGATTGAACTACCTAAATATGCGGTTTGATCTTGTCATAAGAAACCTCAATCATTCTAAGCTTCAATTGCGGCCTCACGCGGCAGCTATTAAAGAGAACTACGCTTAAATAAAAAGAACCACCGGATTGCCCAGCGGTTCTTTTTTATATGAACAAATCGTCTAAGTCTTTGATGAAGGCGTCTAATTCATCAAGGGATTTGATCTTCGCTCCTGAGGCTTGGGCGTGTCCTCCACCACCCCATTTGAAGGCAATCGGTGAGATGTCCGCTTTTTTGCTGCGGATAGAGATTCGCCAGCAATAATCCTTCGGATTCGGGTCTTCAGTGATAGAACACCAGGCATTGATGCCTTTGATGTTGGAGAAGAGATTGACATTGTCTTTGCCTTGCTCAGAAGTGATAGAAAGCTCTTCTTGGACATCTTTTGGCAATAGGTAATAGGCAACCCCATGCTTTGATAAGCTCCAATGGTTAAGGATATAGGCGGTGACTTTCAAATCAGCGACTTTTTTCTCATACATCGCTAGATAAATCTCGTTGATGGCAATTCCCGCTTCTAATAAGCGCATTGCGGCGGCAAAGGTCAATTCGCTGGTGCTCGAATATTGAAAGCGCCCAGAATCGCCGACGATGCCGATATAGAAATAACGGGCGGCTTCTTTGGAAATGGTTTTGTCTTTCCAAGTGGCGCAGAAAGTGGTCACCAATTCGGCCGCGGCCGCAGCAGCGGTATCTAAAATCGCGTATTTGGCGATTTCCACTTTGTTTGGGTGATGGTCGATTTTGCAGATGCATTTGGCTTTGGCGTAACGAGGATCGGCGATTCTTTCGTGATCGCCAACGTCTAAGACCAAGGCCAAGAATGGCTCATTGAACCAATCGTCATTCAATCTTTCCGTCTCAGGGAAAAGGCGTGGGGTGAAAGAGACGTGGTTATCGCCAAGAAAATGAATCTCTTTATTCGGGAAGTTATCCTTTAAGAAAGTCACTAGGCCCATTTGGCTCCCCATCGCGTCATAATCTGGCTTGATATGACGGAAAATAGCGATTCGATCGTACTTTTCAATTTGGCGACGAATGGCATTGAATTCCTTTTTGTGACTAGCGTAATAATTCTTTAAGATTGGGTTGACGGTATTCATTATAAAGTTCCTTCGTATGCTTTATAGCAATCGCGGGCAATCATCACCTCTTCGTCAGTCGGGATGACGGCGACTTTGACCTCGCTATCTGGCTTAGAGATCAATTTCTCGACGCCATGGACTTCGTTATTCAAATCGTAATCGATTGAAAGATGCAAAGCCTCCTCGATGTTTTTGCAGACAAGCTCACGGTAGATTGAAGCGTTTTCGCCAACACCTGCGCTAAAGATAATCAAATCGGCGCCGCCTAGTCGGACATAATATGATCCGATATAATCAGCAATTCTTCTGGCCCATAATTTCATTGCGCGAATGGCTCTTACATTGCCTTTTTTGGCGGCCTCTTCGATGTCGCGGGTATCGTTGGAAATGCCAGTCATCCCTAAGAATCCGCTCTTTTTGTTTAAGATGTCATATAACTCATCTGGGGTCAAATGGGCATTGTCGCAAAGATAGTCAGAGACTGACGGATCCAAATCGCCTGATCTAGTCCCCATCATGACGCCACCAAGCGGGGTAAGGCCCATGGAAGTGGCGACGCATTTGCCGTCTTTGATCGCGCATAAAGAAGCGCCAGATCCTAAGTGGCAGGAAATGATGCGGGTATTTCTCTTATTGTCAAGGAAATCCTCGTTTCCTTTGATGGCTAAGTAATTATGGGAAGTGCCATGCGCCCCATATCTTCTGCAATCATATTTTTCGGTCAATTCGTAAGGAATCGGGAACAAATAGTCTTCCTCTTCCATGCTTTGATGGAAGGCGGTATCGAAAACCGCGATGGCTTTAGCGTCCGGCAAAGCCTTTTGGAAGGCATGAAGACCGACTAAATGAGCAGGGGCGTGCAAAGGATCTAGTGGGATAAGCTTAGTGACTTTTTCTTCGGTGTCTTTGTCAAAATAGACGGATTTGGAGAAATATTTCCCACCTTGGACAACGCGGTGCCCCACGACTTTGATTTCATTCAAATCTTTGACGATCCCATATTCCTTCAAAGCGTTTAAGACTAATTCAACGCCAATTGCATGATCTTTGATAGGGAGAATCTTTTGGATTTTCTCTCCATTGTATTTAAGGCCAAAGATGCCATCATCATGCCCGATTCTTTCGACATTGCCTGAGCAAATAACTTTTTCTTCAGGCATTTCGAAAAGCTTGTATTTGAGAGAAGAAGAACCGGCGTTAACCGCCATACATTTAATCATTGTTTTTACCTCTTAATTTGATTCCTCAATAGTTTATCCCATTAGTGAAAATTAGACAAAGAAAACGTATTCTTAAAATGCAACAAAGGCTTTAGAAATTATGCTAAAAAGCTTTTCCGCCAAATGTATAACCTGTTACTATTTTCTCGAAAATAGAAAAATAAAATTTCAGACTGTTTATTTTTTCTGCCAGCAAAAACGTCATGAAATATGGCAAGGACAGGGTTCGGTCTTCTTTGCCTACATTCATGGGCCTAAGTTTAATGAGCCTTATTTCTTTTGACCCGTAATGATTCGAATTCTCTAGAATTGTTTTGCTTGATTTGGCGTTTCCGTTTCTTGCTTTGACTTCCAAAAGCGTCGGGCATCCTTCATAAGAGATTACGAAATCCACTTCAATTCCGCTTTCTTTCGAAATGTAGTACAAAGGTATATCGCCTTTGTATAAGGAATCGGCGATAGCGGCCTCATAGATTGCCCCTTTATTCGCCCCGCAATCATCGTTTACGAATGCCGCTATCGTTGAAGCATCATAAGATATCGTGAACAAAGAAGGATCAGAAGGGGACAATTTGAATTGATTGGAAATAGTGACAAAGTTCAAAGGCAATGATATATTTTCGACATTATTTGCTTTGTAAGCTAATTGGCATTGCACCAAATAGTCGATTGCGTTTTGCTTGCTGTTTCCGTCTCCGCCTTTGATTTTCGATACGATGTATCTTTTGCAAATGTTTATTTCTAAATTCGGAGCGACTTTTTAGCAATTCTCTATAATTTCGG
>CAVAYV010000049.1:0-19986 GCA_963593015.1 bacterium
CTTAAAAAGAGAAAAGCGTCATATAAGAAAGGCAGGCTTGCTAGCGCTTTTAGCGATTTTTTGATTGTCGCTATTGTCGGATCGATGATATTGGTTCCGGCTTCTTCGCTTATCAATAGTTTGATGCATGGCTTTGAAACAACGGTCAAAAATAGCGAAGAAAAAGAAAAAATCAAAGCGAATGGTCAAAATTACGATTTGATAGTTCAAGCCGCAGACACTTATAACGATAGCGTTTTCGCTAAAATGCTTTTCAATTGGAATATGAATGAGAATGGCCAAAGCTTTGACCAAGTTTTGATCGATTGGCTCACTAGCGTCGATTATAACGAAACCAAAATTTCTTTCGCTAAAGAGATTCAAAATGTTGCCGAGATCGCTACCTACGCGGTAGAAAGCGGAATTTTGAGCGAAAATGCTTCTAGCGCTCACAAAATGTATTTGTTCATGACTAGTGAATTTGCGCCTCAGCTTATTATGAGCGTTAGCAAATCTGCCCTAATTACCAATATTTTGCCTTTTGCATTTGATATTGCTACGAATATCGACGAAGTTAGCAATTACATTAGCAACGATTTGAAAATTGACTATACCACTTATGATTGGACTGGCACCATTCAAAATTTGTCCGGAATCTTAGATGACCTTCAGCATTCTGGATTGCTTTCGGGCATGTCTTATAGTGGCGACAGCGATCAAATTGTTGTCGACGGCAAAGGACTTTTATCCATTTTCAGCACAGAAGGACAAACTAAATTCGAAAGCTTTTTCAGCCGGATTTCTAACGATAACCCGAAATGGAAAGTCTTCAATGACTTAATTATGCTTTTTGCCTTGAATAGTGTTATCAATACGACTGAGAATGAAAGTAGCATCGAAACTCGTGATTTCTTCCCAAGCGTAAGCGATTCTTGTTATCGATACGATGAAAGCAAAGACAAAAACATTGTCACGGCTATACCTGATGATTATAAATCTATTAATTTTGGTTTTGAAATCGGTTGCCTTTATCGTTCTTTTGCCCGTTTGAACACAGTCAATCCTGATTTCCTAGGCTCCCTTTTTGACACATTGTTCTCTGGAAGCATCGATATGAAATCTCTGGTTTCCTTAATCGTTGACAATGTCGATGAAGTGGGCTCAATGATCACCGGGGAGAAAGAAGATGGCACCATCGATAGGGTCAGTTCCACAAATGATGCCGTTTTGGATTCTTCATTGGTTGTTAACGCCATGCCGAAATTCTTTAAAATCATCACTAACACATTGAATGAATCGTTTTCCTTAGAAGGCGATTCAAAAGCTGATTCTAAACAGGTTAATGGCAAAATATTTTATGATGAGAATGGCTCTTTACTGAGTCTCGAAGACCGCCGCTACAATTCTAAGCTTGAGACAAAGCAAATCCTGAAGGTCGTTAAAGTTTTTGCAAAAAGCGAAGCTGGCAAGAATCTTATCAAAAACTACGATACCCTTCCTGGTTTAACTTTTGAGAGGAATGGCGATTTGAATTATATTGAATCTGATATTTTTGATGCCTTGAAAGATTCGCTTTATTATGTTGATGATTCCATTTTGCTTAGCTACGTTTTGCCTAAGGCTTTTGCCGGGGTTTTGTCTAATCAAGGGTCTTTAATGGATGAGCTAGGAGTTGTGGTCCCCTTTGATTTCTCTCCGGAAAAAGAGGGCAAAAGCGTCATTGGCGAGGAGCTTGGGAAACTGCTTGACATGTATTCTTCTTGTCAGGGTCTCATTAATTATATTAAAAGCGGTTCTTCCTCCTTATCGAGTGGCGATAAGACGTCCACGAATCAATTTTTATCTGGGCTTGCTCCATTTTTGGAAGGCGGAGAAGAATCGCAGCTTTATATTCTATTGAACGGTTTCAGCGATAGCCTTATTTTGAATCCTGTAAGCTCTAGTGGTGAAAAGAACCTGAACTATATTTCGATTTTCAATACTGTTTTGAAAAAATCTTTGGGGGAAGGCTATACCTATGAAGGAACGGTTATTAGCCCAGCAGTTGAAAACCTTGCCCTAGTGAAAATGTTTGATTCGCTTATTTCCCAGAACTTGCTTAGCTTGATCGGGAGCGATTCGATTGCTCTTTCCTCATTAAGCGGATCAGACTTCAGAAGCATCCTATCGCCTTTGCAAGATACCACGATGCTTAAAAGCGTCTTCGTTAAATTCTTGGATGAAAAGATTTTGAATGAATCAATTTTGAAAGGCAAAAGCATTGAAAGCGTCAGCTTCTCCAACGTTACAGATTGGGATAAAGAAGGGGAATCGCTGAATACTTTGGTTATGTTCGCTTCAACGATCGGAGATTTCAGCAATATTGATTTAGCCAATAGCGATGCAAGCGCAATAACTGGCATTTTAGTCACATTGAGCCAAAATGAGATGTTTGGCGATTTAAACGGATATAAGTTCGGCAATTTTGTCTATCAGCTTTTAATTGATTCGGTTTCCGAAGATATGGTGACAAAATATTTCAGTGACCGTGACGATTCAAGTTCCACAAAACAATTGAAAACCGATATGACATCTTTGACAAACGCTGAATGGAAGGATGAGGCCAAAACATTCGGGGATGCTATAACCTATTTGAGTGAGATGGGTATTTTAAAGTCAACATCCGGTGATTCGAATATTGATTTTTCTAAAATAAACACAAATATTCTACGTTCTCTTTTGCGTGGGTTAGCGGATTCTAGATCGATTGGTCGAGTTATTGGATACCGTCTTTATCGAATGGTCGGCGAAGAATTCATCAAAGGCGGATGCTATATAGGCGATAACGGCGCCGATAATCTTAACGCTGACGCTATTTGGGATTATTATGATGATAACTCTCCTTTGATCAACGATATTTATGACGAATATGAACTCTTAGCGGATTTGATTGATGTTTTGACAAATCCAAAATACGGAATGATCGGCGATGATGGGAAAATCACTTTCGAGCTAGATATCAATAATTCCAGTTCGACTTTTATGATTGAACCGGCTTTAACCATTTTGGCTGACTCAGTCGTTTTCAATACCATCCCAACTAAATCCGACGATGATTTGAGCGCTTTTGAAAATATCCTTTCAAAAATCACCTATGATTCCGGAATTTACGGAAAAGACAGCGATAACGAAACGATTATAAAAGATCAAATCGATGACTATGTCAAGTCTATTAGAAGTGGCCTTAAGCCATCAACGGCAACTGAGTTCGATAAAGTCAAGGAAGCCTACGAAGAAGAAATTTCTTGCTGGTCGGTTTTGATGGATTCTATGCAGTCATTGGGCCTATCCGCCAATTTCTCCTTGGATAATCTTTTCACAAAAGAAGACGGAACCTTGAGAGATGATGCCTATATCGTCAAGGCCAATTTGGATAATATGCTTTACGCGATAAATAGCTCTAAGATTCTTTATAATGCCTTACCTAAAAAAATAGACGCAGCCGTTTCTTCTTTCAATGGATTGGCAAAGCCTAATTCCGAGGTTTTCAAAACTTGCCGTTCCGAAGCGGCTGAAATTGAAATCTCCAATCTGACGTCAGTCTTGTTGTTGGTTCAAAAGAATTCTATCGGTGGTTCGTCAATTGATTTTAATACGGTAGATGTCGGCGATTTGAGCAATATCCTCTACACTATGGCAAATAGTCAAATATTTAATACCAAGGCTAATGGCGAAGAATCCACGACATTCCAAGATTTGATGTGCCAAGTTTTCGACAAAGATGGCATTAAAGATTACTACTATTATTCCGCTTCGCCAAAAGACAGCGCTAATTCAGAATATTATTCTTCCTCGAAGGAGAAAGCGAAATACAATGTCTCTAGGCTCTTCCCTGAACTTACGAGCAAAGAAAATATTGAAACCACCAAAGATAATTCCGAGACGATAATAATCGGTGATTCTTGCTCATTGAAGACTATTTTGGCCCTTTTGCAAGATGACACATTGTCTGATGCCTTCACAAACAACAAATACACAAGCATTCCAACGTCTACTTTGGAAAACTTCCTTTTAGAGTTGAATGGGAATGAGCTTATGAAAGATGTCGTCCCTAATTCCATTCACTCCTTATTTAATGGAGATAGTTTGGCTCTTGATGGTTTTGATATGAAACTTGCCAATGCTTACTATATGTATAACGTTGGAACGGCAAGCCAAGATTTCAGTCAATCTTATAGCGAATCTGAAATCAATAGTCTTTGCTCTCTTATTTCAAAGCTTGACCCTAACGGAAAAATAGGTGGCATTTTAAATGACATAAGCCAAGCTCAAATCAAAGGGGAAGAAGGCATTAAGACGATAACGGAGATAAAAGAAACGTTAGGCTTACTCTATGAATCGAATATTTTCCATAAGGCAGGCGCTGATAAAAATGCCTCAACTTACAAAGTTGGCTCTAATGATCTAACTATTTTCGAGCAAACTGTTTATCAGATATACCATTCATCAAATTTGGATAATATTGCTTTTAATGAAACCTATGATTTCAAATACGCCGATGCTTCGAGCAAATTATATCAATACATTAAATACGGAACTTTAGCCGACAATGGCGAAGCTTCCAAAATAAGCATAGCTAAGTTTTCTGGCTTTGGCTGGATGAATGAAATTAATAGTCTGACAATCAATGACACGGCGGATGATGGCCTTCTTTATAGCGCCTTGAAACAAAACATTTTGGATGATGGCGTTGATTTCGATGAAAGCAATTTCTCGATCAGTAACGCTACCGCCGAAAGTATCGCGAAGGTTGAGACATTGTCTTTGGCATTGAATAAATGCGTGATCATTAATGATGTCATCCCTTATCAAGTCGAGGATTTGATTGGCTCTAAGATGCAATTCAGCAGCTTCAGCTCCTCTAGCGTCACTTACGCATTAAGCGAGGGGACAACGAGCTTTGCGCTTGGTGATTTCGCTTCAAATAATGGCTCATCGCTAGGAATGATTACTGGGGTGTCCATTGAAGCTGACGGGAATAACGAAGTCGATTATAAGTTTACGTTTGAAGATATCTTTGAAGGAACGATTGAAGGAACCGCCGATTCTTCCAATCCTTTATCTAACGTAGATACCAAAAACGCCTTCGCCTTCGAACTTAAGGCAAAAGAGGGGACGACTTTAAAGAGCGTTACCGTCAATTTCGATAGCGGCTTCTATTTTGTCTACGATGAAGAAAGCTTAAAAACAGTTATGGTTTTCGCCAAAGACGTCCTTAAGGCTTTGGATGGATACCCTGTCTTCGGCGATTCTGCCACTTATGGATATTTGACGAAAGACGGATTGATTAAATCGATTTTGGCTTTTATCGACGATGACAGCGGTTATTTCAACAATAGTTATTCTTATGATTCCACGAAGGACAGTTTCGTTATTTCTACCGAAAATATCTCCTTTAAAGCCCGTGATATCGTCTTAAACAATATGCTTAAAATGAACTTTCTTGATGACGCTTTCAATCTATCCAAATACTTTGCTAGAAGCGATTCAACCTCATTTGAAACGGTTTATAATATTTTTGAAAGTGGGATTGATTATCAAAATGAAGAGGACTTATTGAAAAAATCTCTATTTACTTTTGCCACCACGGATATCATCTTGTCTTCTAATAGCATTTCTTCATCTGTGGGGAGTTATAAAATTCCAACTAATCTTCTCAAAGTTGAAATGTTGGCTTCACAGCAAGGTAACGGCGATGGTTCTGGCAATATAGTGGATTTGGTTAATAGTGCGAAGGCTATTAGCGATAGCCAAACTAGCGATATAAAATTCGCCAACAAGATAACCGAAGGTCTATTGGTCTCCCTTTACGATCTCGAAAAAGATTATGCCTTGCTTGGAACTAGTGAATATTTCAACCAAACGGGCACTCAATCGCTTATCTCAGGAAAGCAAGCCCCAAGCGATGGTTCAGAACGTCTTAATAACGCTAAAACATTGTTGGATTCTATAAATTCGGAAGAATTAATTCTTTCTTTGGTGACTGACCAATATTTTAGCGAGGCTTTGTCTTCTGTAATGAATGTCAGCAAAAACATTTCCGTTTCTTCTAACGCCACTGCCTTGCCTTCAAACGATAAGGCTAGCGCCGCCAAAGAGGCTTTCGCTAAGAGAGATGAGATTGTTGCCAATTCCAACAACAGCTACATGAAAACATTCGCTTATACTTTCTACTTAGGCAATGAATATAGCGAACTCGTTTGGAATGGATATTATTACTATCGAAGTCTCACCTCGACAACAGTAGATTACCCTAACGCCACAGTTTCATTTGGAACCGTTGCATCCACCATTGCTTGATCTATGCTTTCTATTTACCAAAAAGATGTCACTGAGATAACTATTTCCGGTTCTCGTTTTATTGCCATAATTTTCCCGTTATTTAATAAAAACGACATCTCTTGCTATCTCGAAGAAGTAGAAAAAGAATATCCGAAAGCCACTCATTATTGCTATGCCTACCGATTTGGAAAGGAAGAATATTCTTATGATGATGGCGAACCATCGCACAGTGCTGGACTTCCGATTCTAAACGCATTGAAAAGCGAAGAGCTCGAAGAATGCCTTTTAGTGGTTACTAGATATTTTGGCGGCACAAAACTAGGATTGCCTAGATTGACGAAAGCTTATAAAGACATCTCTAAAAGTGTCGCTAGCAAAGCTATGAAAGCCATTCTTTGCCAAGGTAAGAAAGTCAATCTCTCCGTTGACTATTCTATCTTCGAATATATCAAGCGACTTTCTAGCAAAAACGGTTTTGATATTTCTTCACCCCTTTTCGATACAAAAGTAACGTTCTTTTGCATCGGCAGTGATAATATAATCTTGCCTTTATTAGAAAAGCTACAAAAGGAAGAAGTTCTCTCAATAGAAGATACTGTCATAAGAAGGAGGCTAGATTATGATTCCGGCAAGTGAATTTGAGTCAAGAAGACAAAGACTATTCGATATGATGGAAGAAGGGAGCGCATTGCTAGTTTATAGTGGCGTTCCTAAAGTCAGCAGCGCTGACGAAGATTTGCCATTTGAAGTCAATAGGAATTTTTATTATCTCACCGGCATAGCTCAAGAGGATAGCGCCCTTCTTTTAATCAATAGCGAAGGTGAGATGCAGCAATTTTTATTCATTCTTCCCTACGATGCCAAAAAAGAGAAGTGGTATGGCAAAAGACTAACTCCGAAAGAAGCAAGCAACATTTCCGGTTTGAATAATGTTTTGATGAACAATAATTTAGCTGGAAAAATCGAAGCGATTTTCAATCCAAACATTCGTCAATATGGGGAAGTGAATGAATTATATTTAGACTTGGATAGGGAAATCAAAATCGCGGATGAGACCACGACTAAGACTTATAAAACTGAATTCTCCTTGCTTTTCCCGGATGTGAAAATCATGGACTGTTACCCATTGATTACAACTTTGCGCTTAAGGAAATCAATGAATGAGATTAATGAGCTAAGAAGCGCGATCGCCACAACGAAATTGGCCATCAGTGCGGTTTGGAATAAAGTTAGAGGCGGCATTAAAGAATATGAATTGGCCGATGAATTCTTAAAGGTCGTAAATGATGACAACCATTATCAAGGCCTTGCTTTTAATACTATTATGGCTAGCGGTATCCACGCCACTTGTTTGCATTACCCAACGCCATTAGGGACTTTGGGCAAAGGTGATTTGCTTTTGATGGATTTAGGAGCGAGAAATGGTTTCTATTGCGCGGATGTTTCTCGTACGATTCCGGTATCTGGCAAATTTAACGATCTGCAAAAAACCATTTATAACATTGTCTTAGGCGCTAACAAACTTGTCGCGGAAAAAGCTCGCCCAGGCGCTAAAATATCCGATTTGCAACGTTTGACTATAGATTATTTGGCCAAGGGTTGCGTTGAGGCTGGCTTATTGAAAAGCAAAGACGAAATCACTAATGTTTATTTTCATGGGGTAAGCCATTTGATTGGATTGGACACGCATGATCCATATTTGAATCCGCTAGGCAAAGATTCCAAGGAATTGCCTCTGGAGCCTGGAATGGTCATTTCCGATGAACCAGGTTTATATTTCGGGAATCTAGGGATAGGGGTCCGCATTGAGGATGACTTATTGATTACTGATGACGGCTGCGAAGTATTGACAAGCGAAATCGTCAAAGAAATCCCAGATATCGAAAGATTCTTAGCTTCAAAAAACTATTGAGATAGAAAGGGCGGAAAAGCCGCTCTTTTCTTTTTTATGAAAACGCTTTCACGACTATGAAAATGTGCCTATAATTTAAATATGGAAAAATATATTTTATCAATAGACCAAGGGACCACATCCACTAGAGCCGTTTTAATCAATTCCAAAGGGGAGAGCGTCAGCAAAGCCCAACGCCCTCTTACTTGCCTTTTCCCGAAACCAGGATGGGTGGAACAAGATGCTGACCAGATTTGGATTTCGGTTGTCGACGTCATTAACGAACTTTTGATTAAATGCGGCGTCAATTGGAAACAAATAGCCTCAATTGGAATCACCAACCAACGTGAAACTACGATTGTATGGGATAAAAGAACTGGCAAAGCTATTTACAATGCGATAGTTTGGCAAAGCAAACAAACGCAAAAGATCTGCGACCAAATGAGCGGGCATACTTCGGAAATCGCCGCCAGAACTGGTTTAAGAATGAATCCTTATTTCAGCGCCTCAAAAATCCGCTTCATCCTAGACCACACAAAAAATGGCCAACGTCGGGCTGAAAACGGAGAACTATCTTTCGGAACCGTCGATAGCTGGCTTATTTATAAGCTGACAAACGGCAAAAACCATTTCACTGACGTCTCAAATGCATCCAGAACGATGCTTTATAATATTTTCACAGAACAATGGGACGATAATCTGTTAAAAATGTGGGGCATTCCAAAATCGATGCTACCAGTCGTGAAAGGGAATACCGAAGATTTCGGCGTTGCTTCCTTCTTTTCTCCGGATGTTCATATCAATGGCGTCGCTGGCGATCAGCAAGCCGCTTTATTCGGCCAATGCTGCTTTAGAGAAGGCGAAAGCAAAAATACCTATGGCACCGGATGTTTCATGCTTATGAATACCGGGAATCGGCCAGTCAGAAGCAAGCATGGCTTATTAACCACGATCGCTTGGAAAATTGATGGCAAGACAACTTATGCTTTGGAAGGTAGCGTTTTTATCGGCGGAGCGATAGTTCAATGGCTTCGTGATGAGACTAGATGGTTTGAGGATTCAAGCGATTCTGAAATGTATGCAAAAAAGCGCCCTGATACCGCAGGAGTTTATTTCGTTCCTGCTTTTGTTGGCTTAGGGACGCCATATTGGGATGATGAAGCAAGAGGTGCAATCTTTGGCTTAACTAGAGGCGCCGACCGCCATAACATCACCAGAGCTGCTTTGTATTCTATCGCATACCAAAGCAAAGACATCATCGATACGATGAAACTTGATGCTAATTTAGAGCTTCCGGTTTTGAAAGTTGACGGAGGCGCCAGCGCCAATGATTTATTGATGCAATTCCAAAGCGATATCTTGCAATGCGAGGTTCGCTTGCCTAAATGCGTTGAAACGACTGCATTGGGTGCGGGATATTTAGCGGGGCTAGGATGCGGCTTTTGGAAAGATAAGAAAGAAATCGAAGTCAATTTCGCCTCGGCTAAGAGCTACTTCCCAAGCATGGATCCAAAAGAAAGCAAACGATTATATAAAGGATGGAAGATGGCGGTTAAAGCCACTTGCGTTTTTAAACCAAAGAACTGATGGAAAACATAGATTTGATAAATAGATACAAAAATACGATCATTATCGGAAAAGAAGAATCAAGAACATATTTCAATGGTCTTAAAAAAGATATCCCTTCTTTGAATTTTGCTTTTTATTCCGTTGATGAAGTCTTAGATATGTTCTTCTATGAATACGATGATAGGGCTATTTCCTATTGTCGAAGCACCTATGAATTCGACCCTGTCGTTGCTGCAGAAGCGGTTTTTCTAGTCTCTCTTTTGACTAAAGATAGCTATGAAAGCAAAAGATTTGTCAATCTTTTGCCATTGCGAGATGATTTGCTTTTGCATGGATTTTTGAGAAAGAGGACTGATTTAGGAAAGATATTCGGTGATAAGAACGTTTTGTTTTTCGGTTTAGAAACTGCCCTGCCTTTATCTTCTAGACTAGGAGAATTCCATAATATGGCTCTTTCTTTTGATATCCCGATAGAAGGAAATTATATCGTCAATCCATCTATTGAAAAATATAGATGCCTGACTTTAGAAGAAAAAGAAGAGCTGACTCTTTATGAAAATTAGCCTTTTTGGTCATAAAGTTTTACAATAATCCCATGAATGAACTAACGAAAGAGCAGTTTGACAGACTCTTAAATGATTTGGGGAAGTTTGATGAAAAAGAGCTGTCTTTTCTTTTTGATTGCTACAAGGACGCTTTAGAAGGCGTTTTCGATTTAAAGGCCTCTAACAATGTTTTTTCGAATTTGGATATCAATCCGATTCCTTTGATTTTGTATCTTGTCAATGAGCATCGATTCTATTTGTCGAGCAAGCCTAATTTGAATATTGAGTCTTTATATAATGATGAAGAATATGAAAGGTTAATCATTTCCTTGGCTGTTGATAAATATTTTACCAATGAGCATCTAAATTATAAGATGGGGGCTTTTGCCAATCGTTTTTTGGTAGAAGTATCGACTATTTCCTTGTATTTGAATTTTGTTTTAGGAATGCTCTCTCGCTATAAGCAAAATGATCCAAATGAAACTTTGATTGTTGATATTATGAACAAAGGTTTTTCGATGGGGAAGTGCATCATTAACCTTTTGACTGAAGGGTTTGAGACAGAGGCTTTTTCCACTTGGAGGACCCTTCACGAAAATGAATGCATTTTAACCGTTTTAGTCAAATACGGGCAGCCGGTTATTGAACGCTATCTGATTCACATGCAATATGGCGTTGCTTTCCGAGGCGGGCTAGGAAGCAAAGAAGAAACTGATAGAATGTTCCTAAAAATCAAAGAGGGAATGCATGAAGCCGGACTAAAAAGCAAAGATATGAAGCGCTTTATCGAATATGGATGGCTTTTGGCTATTCCGAATGTCGGCGAGATGCCTGATTTCAAACTCAATTTCCGTGATGGCGTGGAAAGAGTGGCGGATCTTCGCCAATATTCCAAAACATATGAAATGAGCAGCGAGATTGCCCATTCCTCCCCTTTGCTCATCTATAGTCGAAAAAATTATTTTTACCTTATTACTATCTTGAATCTTTACGAATCTTTTTTCCGTCTTGAGAAGATATTCTCCACCCTTTATGTCGGCAATGTTTCTAAAGAAGAACAAACTAACTATTTGGCGATGAGAAAACTTTATTATGGTGAGCTTATCAGTGCTTATGAAATGCTGAAGAAAAGGTTTTCGAATCTAATCAAATCTGGAAAAAAAGAGGAATTGCCGCCTAAAACATTATAGAAAACAAATAAAAAAAGCCGCTTTTGCGGCAATTTTTATACATCGGCATAGCAAGATCCGCCGATGAATTCCCTCATTAGAGAATTACTCGGCACCCATTCATCTGACATATCAATGAAGAATTTGAGCATTTTTAGCAAACGCTGGGCATCGTTGTAATATGGGCTGTCTTTATCGATTGCGGATAGTAATGGCATCGCGTATTTTTTCATGACAGGCAGTTCATATGGCAAGAATGAATTATAAACATAATCGCTGCCTTCTTGAGTTGAATAAATCCATTTAAACTCCCCTGCTCTGACGCTTCGCCACATTGAAAGCGTTTCTTCCGCGGGGGCAGAACGGAATTTCTTATCGCGGACTATTCTCCTGACCAAACGCAAATCTGTTAGTGACATTGGGTTATGGTCATCTAAATTGATTTGAGCTTGCGGCGAAATGAAAATTTTGAATTTGTTCGCTTTTGGGATTGAAATTGTCAAATCGTCATTCAAAGCATGGATTCCTTCGATAATGATAGGCTCTTCTTTGCCTACTTTAATCGTTTTGCCTGGAACTCTTTTTCCTATTTCGAAATCAAAATGAGGCAAGGTCACCGTTTCTCCATTGATTAAATCCAGCATATTTTGGTTGAATAAATCAATGTCCAAAGCCTGGATGCATTCTAAGTCCGGCTTTCCGTCTTCTCCTAAAGGAATGTCTTTTTTCTCTTTGTAATAATCGTCGATAGAGATTCTGATTGGTTTGATGCCTCTGCTTAAAAGCTCTATGCGAAGCCTATTCGCGAAAGTTGTTTTCCCCGAACTAGAAGGGCCGGCAACGCAAATTAAACGTATGTTTTCGATATCATCTTCAATTAATTGGCCTAATTCTGCCAATTGGCGGTTATGGCGAGCCTCACAAAGGTTGATGAATTCGATTGGTCCGGCGGTTTCGATCTCGTCGTTGATTTTCGCCACAGTATCGGTGCCAACGGTCTCGGCCCAACTATGGCTTTCTTTCAAAATCCTATTGTATGTCGGGGCGTCTTCAAAATCAGGAATTTGGCCATTGCATTCGCTTCTTGGATATTGAATTAAGAATCCGGGGGCATATAAACGCAATTTATAGCTCGTCAGATACCCAGTTGATGGGACCATCTGATTGTACATGTAGTCCAAATAGCCATCGCATTCATACAAATGAACGGTTTTTTCAGGGCGATATTGAAGTATTGCCTGTTTATCAAGGTACCCTTTCTCTTCGTATAGCTTTTTGGCTTCTTCGTTTGGGACAATCAAGCGTTTTAAAGGATAATCGGAAGCTATTATCTTCTCTACTTCGTGGTTTACTTTCAAAAGCATCGCAGTGGTGGCCGTATAGCCTTCGGTTAGCAAATGAACGCTGATGCATCGAGAAACATTATAGGAAAAGCGAATTTTAAGATTCGGATATGCCCTAGCGAATGCCATTGCGAAAACGTAGCGCAATGACGCTTCATAAATTTTGACGGCTTGTTGGCTTGTCAGATCCAAAAACTGAATAGAGGCATCGTAATAGACTTCGTAATTCAATTCTCTGACGCGATTATTCACCTTTGCGCAAACGTATTTCTTTTTGTCTGCATCATCAAGCAATGACAAAAGACTTACTTTTTTATCTAATGTTATTTCTTTTTCACCTATTTTAAGTTTGAAAGACATGTTTAACCTCCTGAATGCGGTTAGTAATGATAGTATGATTTCAAGGTTTATGCAAGCGCTTTCATTATGGTGGATTTTTGACCGAATTATCGTATTTTTCAAGCGATAAAAAAGTCAAAAAAATCGACATTTTCCAATATAGCGTATAATCTTCCTTTTTGGCATTGTTAGTGACGCTTAATTCATTGACAAAACCGAAAAAGAAACCTAAGATTTTATCAGTTCCCTAAAAGGGAATTTATATTTCTATGGCAAATTGGTTTAAAAAAATGTCAAAAAATGAAAAGGACTTGGTTTGCCTTGTTGTTTTCGAGCTTTTTGTGTTTTTGTGTCTTTGCCCATTAGCGCTTATAAATGCCGGTTCTTGGGCATTAGGATGGCTTGTCGGGAGCATAGTCACTGTCTTTAATTTTTCGACGATGATTTATAATTCCAATATGCTTTTGGATCCGGAGTCAGAAACTAAATCTTCTTCAACCATGTTGGGCATTTTTTATTCCTTCCTACGCGTCTTTTTGTTTGCTGGGGTTTTGATTGTGGCTGCGATTTGCACGTATAAGAGCGAATGGTTTGGCGGCTTTAGGGCTTTTAATGTTTTCGCGGTTGCTTTGTCTTACCTTCCTTTACCAATTTTGCTATTTATTTCGCATTATATTTCCAGCTCTCGCGAGATCAAAAACAAGGAAAAGGCTTCTAGCGAGGACAAACAATGACTTTTAATGAAAAAATTTCGCATATGTTTGATTGGGAAATAGACGCTCAAGTCTACGTTTCCCTCATATTGATTGCCGTTTTGCTAGTTTTTGCCATTGTTTGCGGAATCGCCTTCACTATAGCGCTTAAAAAGAAAAAATATTTGGAGAGACCGAAAGGATTGCTTTTTATTGGGGAATGGTGGTATGAATTCTCTAATAAGTTCGTTCATTCCACGATGGGCTATCATGCCGAAGGGATGACTGGATATTTCATGGCTTTGTTTCCATACTTATTCATCGCTTTCAATATTTCTTTGCTAGGCGTTCCAAGCATCATTGATTACATTGGAGTAACCCTTTCTTTATCGCTCATTATGTTTGTGATGATTCAGGTTATCGCCATAAAATATCAGAAATTCCATTATTTCCATCGCTATATCGAGCCATTTGTTTTTTGGTTCCCCATCAATTTGATCACCATGTGGACTCCGATAATTTCCACTTGCATGCGTATGTTTGGAAACGCTTTGAGCGGAACAATCATGACTGGAATCGTTCAATGGGCTTTGGGAAATTTCTCTGGAATGATGTTCGGCTCTTTGAAGAGCGCCGCTTTGGCTAATTATTGGCCAAGCTGGGACATAACTCATTCTTATGTTTGGACGGATATTTTCTTGGCGCCAATCCCAATTGGCATTCTTAACATTTACTTCAGTTTATTCTCTGCTTACGTGCAGACAACCGTATTCACGACTCTTAGTGCCTTATGGATGGCGCAAGAAAGGCCGAGCGACGAGGAATTCGAAGCAAAGCTCCCAACTCGCGAAGAAGTCAGCAAATTAGTGGCGAAGAATGAAGCAAAGTCATAGGAGGTTAAATATGACAGATTTAGGTTTAAGGGCAATCGCAGCGGCGATTGCTGTGGCGTTCGGCTGCTTGAGCGCTATCGGAGAAGGATTGATCATTTCCCACGCTATCGATGGAATGAGCCGCAATCCAGAAATGCAGCCAAAGCTCCAACAAGTCATGCTTTTAGGTACTGCTTTGGATGAATCTACCGCTATTTATGCATTGCTTATTGCTATTTTGATCATCTTCGTGATGTAGTTTGGGGAAAATATGCGCTTAGTTAATTTCGCTTTTCTTCTCGATGACACAAGCGCTCCTTTCACTCCTGAAGATTTTTTAAACAAACTCTTCCCGAACTTTTGGAGCTGGCTTATCAACTTTTTGGCGTTGATCGTCCTTTTCGTTGTGGTTTATTTCATTGCCTACAAACCGATCAGAAAGTATGTTCAAGCCCGCAAGGATTACGTTGAACACAATTTGCGTGATTCTGAGGCCGCTAAGGAAATCAATGAAAGAAAAGCCAAAGAAAGCGATAAGCTCATCGCCAATGCCAAATTGGAAGCGAATGAGATTATCCAAAAAGCTAAAGAAGATGCTTCGAAACAAGCCAATATCATTGTTGATGAAGCCAAAAATGAAGCTATCAAAAAGAAGAATGATGCCGATATTGCCATCAAACAAGCGGAAGAGAAGAGCAGAATCGCCATCCAAGAAGAAATTGTCAACGTCGCCTTGGACGCTTCTAAGAAAATGCTTGGAAGAAATGTCGATAGCGATGACAATAAACGTCTTTTGAAAGATTTCGTGAAAGACGTTCATGAGGGATAAGGAAATGTCAAACTCTCGTTACGCAAACTATGGAAAAGCTTTGTATGAATTAGTAGGCGAAGACAAAAACCTGCTGATTTCTTATCAAAACGCTTTGCTAGAAATTTCAGAAACTTTGAACGAAAACCCTGAGCTTTTGACATTTTTATCGTCTTACGCTGTAACGAAAGAAAAACAATTTGAAGTGATAGAAAAACTTTTTAGCGTCTACAAACTAAAACATTTGGTGCCTTTTTTGAAACTATTGGAAGAAAAAAGACTTTTTCCGAAGTTTGAAGAAATCAGAAAGAGCTTCCATGAGTTCGCAAACTCTTTCTTGAATAAAGAGGAAGGAATCGCCTATAGCGCGAAAAAGCTTTCCAAGGACGAACTTAATGAGCTTGAAAAGGCCTTAAGTTCTAAATTAAACAAAGAAGTAGAACTCGAAAACCGTGTTGAACCAAGTTTGCTTGGCGGAGTGAGGGTTTTTGTGGCTGGCAAAGTTTTTGACGGGTCTTTAGAGACCAAAATCGAAACGCTTCGAAAAGAATTGCTGCATGTGGCCAAAGGAGAATAGATATGAAAATAGCTACCGGAGAGATTAGTGCTTTAATTAAAGAGCAAATCAAAACATTCGAAGGGTCGATTGAGAGCGATGATGTTGGTACCGTTATCAGCGTTGGTGATGGAATCGCGACTATTTTTGGCCTCAAAAACGCTATGCTCGGCGAGCTTTTGCTTTTTCCTCATGATGTCGTTGGCATGGTCATGAACCTAAATATCGATAGTGTCGGAGCCGTTTTGCTCGGAGAAGATTTATTGATCAAAGAGGGCGACAGCGTAAAACGCACCCATCGCGTCGCGGAAGTCCCGGTAGGTGATTCATTACTCGGCAGAGTCGTCTCTCCTTTAGGAATCGCCATCGATGGCTTAGGACCGATTCATACTGAAAAGACAAGACCAATTGAAAGAATCGCCCCTGGCGTTATGACCCGCCAAAGCGTCAATACCCCATTGGAAACGGGAATCAAATCGATTGACAGCATGATTCCGATTGGCAGAGGACAACGCGAACTGATTATCGGTGATCGCCAAACTGGCAAAACCTCCATTGCTATTGACGCGATTATCAATCAAAAAGGAAAAGGTGTAAATTGCGTTTATGTCGCGATTGGCCAAAAGAACAGCTCTGTTGCCTCGACTGTTGCAAAACTTAAGGACTTTGGCTGTTTGGAATATGTGACCGTCGTCAATGCAAGCGCTTCTGAGCCAGCTCCGCAGCAATATATCGCTCCATTCGCCGGTATGGCTATGGCTGAAGAATGGATGGAACAAGGCAAAGACGTCCTCATCGTTTTCGATGATTTAAGCAAACATGCGGTCGCTTATCGTACTTTGTCTTTGCTTTTAAGACGGGCTCCAGGACGTGAGGCCTACCCTGGCGATATTTTCTATTTGCACAGCAGGCTTCTTGAAAGAGCTTGCAAATTGAACAAGGATTACGGGGGTGGATCAATTACCGCTCTTCCGATCATCGAAACGCAGGCTGGCGATATCAGCGCTTATATTCCTACTAACGTAATCTCTATCACCGACGGGCAAATTTTCTTAATGAGCGATGCCTTCACCAGTGGTCAAAGGCCTGCCGTCGACAGCGGCTTATCCGTTTCTCGTGTCGGTTCTGCCGCTCAATTCAAATGCATGAAACAAGTAGCAGCCGGCTTGAAAATCGAACTCGCCAACTATAACGAAAACCTTTCTTTCTCCCAATTTGGCAGCGATTTGGATGCTGAAACAAAGAAAATCCTCACCCATGGCGCTGTGGTTATGGAAGCGTTGAAACAAGTTAACTACAAGCCTCTTTCAATGGAAAAGGAAGTTATTGAGCTCTACGCGGTCAAAAACCGTTTCCTAGACGATTTGCCGTTAGAGGAAGTTTCGCCTTTCTTAGAAGGCTTATTCGAATACATTAGTAGCTCTTATAAAGAAACAATCGATAAATTGGTCGCCAAAAAATCTTTTGATGACGAAATCACCAAGACTTTAGATAAAGCCATCGCTGATTACAAATCTTTGAGGAATGCATAATGGCATCATCTTTGCATAAAACCAAACATCGTATCACTTCGATTGAAAACACGGAGAAAACAACGAAAGCCATGGGATTAATCGCCATGGTTAAGCTCCGCCAATTTCTTTCTAACTATGAAAAATCAAAGCTTTACAATGATGAATTGCTAAACCTCATGGGCGTTATTTTCGCCAATGATAAACAAACGGCTTCTCATTATGCAAAAGTGAATGAGAAAGCAAACAAGTCGTTATATTTGGTGATAACGAGCAATTTAGGTCTTTGTGGCGCTTATAATAATCAACTTTTCAAGTATGTCGATTCTTTTGTTTCTAAAGATGATGTCATTGCTCCAATCGGCAACAAAGGATTGCATCATTTTGAAAGAAGCGAGGAATTCAAATACATCAGCAAAGATTATGCCTATTTGAATCTGTCCACCGATATTCATATATTGAACAAACTTTGCGCGGATTTGAAAAAAGAATTCAATGAAGGGAAATATAGATCGATAAATATAATCTATACCCGCTATGTGAATTCCTTGAAAAGCGTGCCATCTTCCTTCCAATTGCTGCCTGTTCAGATTCCTATTAATAACAAAAAAGAAGATTCTTATTGCCTGCCCGAATTCGATGAGAGCCCAAGAACATTGATCCACGAATTGATGCCAACATATCTGAGCAGCATGGTTTATGGAAGATTGGTGGAAAGCCAACTTTCCGAACAGTCTATGCGGCGCAGCGCAATGGATAACGCAAACGATAACGCCGATGAATTGCTTAATAAGCTTCGAATCGAATATAACAAAGCTCGACAAAATGCCATTACTCAGGAAATCACCGAGGTTGTTGGCGGATCCAATACTAATGATTAGGAGGATGAATATGAAGAAAAAAGAAAATTATGATTCCAATTTGCTTGGAGAAGTAGTTGAAGCGGTAGGTCCTGTCATCGATGTCCGTTTCGCCGATAAGCATCTTCCTAATTTGCTAACCGCTTTGAAAGTTCTTTTTCCTGAGGAAAAAAATACCCTTACGATCGAAGTCATGCAGCATATCGGCGATGACATCGTCAGATGCGTCGCGATGGGCGCCACTGAAGGCGTTGAAAGAGGATTTAAGGTTTTGGATACAGAATCTCCGATTACCGTCCCAGTTGGCGAAGCGACTTTAGGAAGAATGTTTAATGTTTTAGGCGATCCAATCGATGGCTTAGAAAACGATTCTTTGAAAAAATCCAAAAGGATGCCTATTCACCGCGAAGCCCCAACTTTTGCGGAACAAAAAGTTTCAACCGAAATCTTAGAAACCGGAATTAAGGTCATCGATTTGCTTTGCCCTTATGTCAAAGGCGGGAAAGTTGGCCTTTTCGGAGGCGCGGGCGTTGGCAAAACAGTTCTGATCCAAGAACTTATCTTCAATATTGCCAGCGAACATCATGGCATTTCTGTTTTCGCCGGCGTTGGTGAAAGAAGCCGTGAAGGCAATGATTTATATTTTGAAATGAAACAAAGCGGTGTTTTGAAGAATACCGCCCTTTGCTTTGGTCAGATGAATGAACCTCCGGGAGCTCGTATGAGAGTAGCTTTGAGCGCTTTGACGATGGCGGAGCATTTCCGTGACGAAGAGCATCAAGACGTGCTTTTGTTCATTGACAATATCTTTAGATTTACCCAGGCCGGCAGCGAAGTCAGCGCACTTTTGGGCCGTATGCCTTCCGCGGTTGGATATCAGCCAACTTTAGCCACTGAAATGGGTCAGCTCCAAGAACGCATCACCTCTACGCAAAATGGCTCCATCACCTCCGTCCAAGCGGTTTACGTCCCTGCTGACGATTTCACAGATCCTGCCCCAGCGACTACCTTCTCCCATCTTGATGCCAAGACTATCCTTGACCGCAATATCGCAGCTTTGGGAATTTTCCCTGCAGTTGATCCACTTGAATCAAGTTCTAACATTTTGAATCCTGGAATCATTGGGGAAGAGCATTATGAAGTTGCCCGTGGCGTTCAAAAACTTCTTCAAAGATATAAAGAATTGCAAGATATCATCGCCATTCTTGGCTTAGACGAGCTTTCTGATGAGGATAAGGCGACTGTTTCTCGCGCTAGAAGAGTCCGCAATTTCTTGTCACAGCCATTCCATGTCGCTGAGGGATTCAATGGAATCCAAGGAAAATATGTTCCATTAAGTGAAACCATCCGTTCTTTCAAAGCGATTCTTTCTGGAAAATACGATTCTTATCCTGAAAATGCCTTCTTGTATTGCGGAACCGTAGAAGACGTCGAAGCCAAAGCCAAAGCCATGGAGAGCAAATAATGAATGTTTCTTTGGTTATTCTTTCTCCTTTTGGGGTGATTTACGAAGGAGAGGTCAAAGAAGTGT
>CAVAYV010000050.1:0-2004 GCA_963593015.1 bacterium
TCATCACATTACACTTAGGTAGTGGCGCTTCTATTTGTGCTATCAAAGATGGCAAATGTGTCGCAACTTCCATGGGTCTTACTCCACTTGGTGGCGTTATGATGGGCACTAGATGCGGTGATATCGATCCATCCGTCTATTATTACTTAGCCGAATGCACGGGTAAATCTAACCAAGAAATATATGATATTCTCAACAAACAATCAGGTTTCTTAGGCGTTAGCGGTCTTTCAAACGATACTCGTGATATTCTTGCTGCAGCTGAAAAAGGCGATGAAAGATGCATCAACGCATTAAAGCTTTGGGCAAGAAGAGTCGCTGATTTTGTCGGTTCATATTATGTTCGTTTAGGTGGCGCAGATATGCTCATTTTCTCCGCTGGCATCACTGAAAATAATCCAATTTGCCGTAAATATATCATTGATAACGTTTCCGAAGCTCTCGGAATCAAATGCGATTGGGCTAAGAATGATGAATTAGTTGGCAAAGAAGGCGAATTCTCCACACCAGATAGCAAAGTTAGAGTCGTTGTTATACCAACCGATGAAGAAGTCATGATTGCAAGAGATTGCTATTCCGCTTTCGAAGGAAATTTATAATATGCCTAAGTTAGCCAAGGAATTAGCCAACTATGGCTTAGAATTCAAAGCCAACTACTCCTACTTTTACAGAGCAATCAAAAAGTACGATAGAATCGTTATTTTCCGTCATATAAAACCTGATTTTGATGCAATGGGTACCCAAATGGGTTTATACACATTCATCAAAGATAACTTCCCAAACAAGGATGTTCATTTCGTCGGTGATAACCACGTTACGTTCACCGGAAAACTATTCCCAGAAACGGAAAAGTTGAATGATTCATATTTCGATGAGCCATTTTTAGCTATCATATGCGATGTAGGTGATCACGAAAGAATTGCCGATCCACGTTATACAAAAGCTAAATGCATCTTGAAAGTCGATCATCATCCTTGCAAAGTTGAAATATCTAAGCATCCTATCTTAGATACGGAATCAGCTGCCGCAGCGGAGATAATGACTGATGTTCTCTTAAAATTCAAGGGAACAACCATATCCAAAGAAGCCGCTTCCTATTTATATATAGGCATTGTTGGTGATTCTGGTAGATTCCAATATTCATCCACAAACGCCCATACATTTGCATGTGCTTCTGCTTTGATTGAGACAGGCATTTCCATCAATGACATCTATTTAAAGATGTATGAAAAGAAAATCAATGACCTCAAAGTCACAGCTTATGTCTTGAACCACTTCAGTGTTTCTCCTCATGGTGTTGCGTATTATCTCTTACCTGATAATGTTCAAAAAGAGCTTAACATTACTTCTGAATTAGGAAAGAATAATGTTAATCTCTTCTCCAACATTGAAGGAATCAACGCATGGTGTTCAATAACGGAAGATCCGAATCCAAAAGATTATTGTTGGAGAATTTCCATCAGAAGCAAAGCAAAGGACATCTCAGGAATTGCCCAAAAATGGGAGGGTGGAGGACACGCTCAAGCAAGCGGGTGCAAAATCAAATCTCTTGATGATCTCGATGCTTTCTTAAAATCTCTTGACGGCCTATTTATTTAATGAAAAGTGCCTTGAGTGGCACTTTTTTATTTCTTGAAACAATTGTAACCGTTTTCCTTTAATTTATGTTGTTTTTATATTATCTTTAATTATAATTTAGTTCATAAGGAGGAAATCAATAATGATTTCAGAAATGCTGACGCTCTTAAGTCTCTTAGTTTCAAACACGGGCGCCATTTCTACGCACAGCGTAGCTCTAGAATACGATGAAACTAGTTCTTCTTCGACGGTCGATTTTTATCGAATTGGCGGTACAAGTTCGCCAGTAAAAGTTCTCGATTGTCCTGATGGTTACATCTATCAACAAATCGATGTGTATAAACACGCTTACACCAATCTTTCTGATTTGTATCTTTATAAGGTGGATGCACAATTTGTTCCAGGTCATGTCGCAAGATTAAATTC
>CAVAYV010000051.1:0-5600 GCA_963593015.1 bacterium
GTTTGAGAGCAGTGTTGTCTTTAATAGCTCGAAAACTCGAATACGCTGAGCAAATCGCCCTCTTAAGTTTGAGAGCAGTGTTGTCTTTAATAGCTCGAAAACAAATTCTTTACCTTTTTCTTCATATTCTTTGTTTGAGAGCAGTGTTGTCTTTAATAGCTCGAAAACGTTGCCAGCCCAGTAAATAGCATCCGCTTCGTTTGAGAGCAGTGTTGTCTTTAATAGCTCGAAAACGTCCATACGTTGAAAGCCTCTACCCCTAAAGTTTGAGAGCAGTGTTGTCTTTAATAGCTCGAAAACATCTGAAAAATATCACCTTTAATTATGTTGGTTTGAGAGCAGTGTTGTCTTTAATAGCTCGAAAACCACATACGTCGATGTAGCCGGAATTGCCGTGATTTTGGGATGCGCCACAGTGACGGAAGCGGCCTTTTTTCAAATTTACATATGATGCGCAAACTGAAGGCAGTATCAAGAGAAGACGCTGAATGTAATAAATATTTCGCTGCCTCAAATGAGCATATTCGTTGCGGGGATAGCAGATATGGATACAATGAAAACAGATCAAAACTCATGACGTTCGTTCATGGAAAGGAGGATTTCCGCCTATGAGGATGCGCTGCGGAGGGGTTATCACGATTTTGCTTGCGATGCTGTTTGAAGCAGGGATCTTCCCAGACGGCGGAAGTGATTTCGACATCGAAAGTGCCATAGAGCCGACGCCTTCAGGCGTTGGCGAGTACGTGAAGAGCAATTTCGGCCTTTTCGCCGACAAATACAACGAGCTTTGCGACGGCCCGTCCCTCAACGCCTCTTACGTGGAATTCGAGAGGGAAGTCTACGATATCACCGAGGGCTATTACGCCTATTACCTTGACTTCGACGGCGAGAACGGGCATGCGCTGTTCGGGGGCGACTACTCTCTGCTCTCCTTCTCGGTCGACGGCGACCTGGATTATCTAAGAGGAAACGAGGAAATCGTATTCAGCGAGACGGAAGGGTTTCTGTTTGCCACGGAAGACGGGGGCTACGGGAAATGTGGGTTCCAATACGCCGAAGGGCCATCCGATGAGGCCTACGGCGCATACAAGGGGGCTTACGGCAATGACAAAGACTATTTCAGCGGTGGCATACACGACCCAGATGTCTATGTGAAGGACCGCTTCGGGGATGGCTATGAATGCTACAGCTCTAAAAGGCTCAGCGGGTATGAGAATGTGATGCAAAGGAAATACGCAAAATCCAGCAATGAAGGCAATTGCACCTTGTCGGCGATGTTCGGCGTCGTGCGGTATTTCAGAGATCAGAAAGGAAAATTGGATATCCCATTAGATGAGGAAGACTACGACGGCAAGAAAAACCCGAAAGCCTATAATGAGATAAAGAAGGCCTTCCAATCGTATGGATATGACAATGGCAGCGACTTTTGGTGCTCTCTGAACATGGCGAATGCGTTCAACTCAGCAATGAACTCCTTCGGATATGAAAACTCGCGGCGGAACTCTTACGCCTACATGAATCTTGTGTGGAGCTTCACAGACAACTGCAAAAGGAGCACCGACATTGGCTATCCCTCTTTATGGAACTGCGCGAGAGGGTATTACGGAAGCCACTCGATGGTCGTGATAGGCTATAGGCAATACAGGAAAGAGTGCGGCTGGTGGATTTTCAAATGTAACTTATACAAGAATCTCATGATCGTCAATGACAATTGGCATAGCTGGGACATGTATTTCGACTTGGACTCATACGGATATAATCTTTGGAGCGAGGGCTTTGGCACCTTTCTCACTGTGAGGGATTATGCATTTTAAGAGATTCTTGGCTTTCGCCTTGGCGGCTGTAATGTGCTGTTCGTGTTCATACGATAGGGACAAAGACCGGGGGATTTTCGTTGGAGAGACAAAAACTTTTAACGAAGTGACATTGACGTTCGATAGTTTCTGCACGACGCCTATCGATGACAAAGAATTCTGGCTTGGCTATACCATGCGTATAAAGATGGTTGAAAGCCTTCCGGTGAAGGATCTCGGAGGGCCATCCATAACCGGAATCTGGGCACTTTGGGAACTGGACGCAGATGGCAATGTGCTTGAGGAGTCGAGTGGGGAAAATTACGCCACAGACACCGACAAAAACATCGAGGAAAACGGATATGACATCTTCGACATGGATATCTGGGACGGTTATTATGTCTATACTTTCTTCGTGAGGCTCCCCAAGACGATTTGGCGTGAGCAAGGAAGACCTGAATCATGGGAGGAATATAACGTTATTAGCGGCGTCTTTCTTGAGTTTGATTTTTACACATGCACACAAGAGGAATACGATGAGATGACAAGCAAAAATCAAAAGGCTGAATGAATCTAGCTTTAAATTTGAAGCATTAAAATCCCTGATGCGTGCGCCATAAACAAAACCATGTGCCTATAAATTCAAATTCGTTAAACAAACAAAAACAGTGTAGGAATAGCAATACTGGCAAATTGGTCAATTGCTCTCTTTTCTTTTGATGCTTGCATATCTCTATACATCGTTTCTTCCAAAAGAAAGGGAAAATGATACAATTAGGCGTGGCAAAACGCCTAGTTTTTATTACGTTTATTTAGGAGTTAGGGAATGAGCAAGAAATTCTATATCACTACACCGATTTATTATCCAAGCGCCCGTCCGCATTTAGGGCACGCTTATTGCACGACGATCGTCGATATCATTGCCAGGGGCAAAAGATTGCGCGGCTTCGATACTTATTTTTTGACTGGCTTAGATGAGCATGGCGAGAAGATTCAAAAGAACGCGGAGGCTAATGGGATTAGCCCGCAAGAATTCGTCGATAATGTCGCAAAGACTTTCACCAATCTTTGGAGTTTGCTTCATATCTCTAACGATGATTTCATCCGCACGACTCAAGAGCGTCACGTTAAGACAGTTCAAAAGATCTTCGCCTCAATGCAAGACAAAGATGATGTCTATTTAAGCAGTTACGAAGGCTGGTATTGCGTTCACGAGGAATCATATTGGACCGAAACTCAAGTCGGCGAAGACCATTTGTGCCCAGAATGCGGAAGACCGGTTGAAAAGAAAGAAGAGCCCTGCTATTTCTTCCGTTGCTCTAAGTACGTTGATGATTTATTGAATTATTATGATTCAAATCCAAAATTCATCACCCCAGTTGGGCGTAAAGCGGAAATGGTTAATAACTTCATCACCCCAGGCTTAATGGATTTATGCGTCAGCCGCACCACCTTTAGTTGGGGTATCCCTGTCTTAAATAGCGACAATCACGTTGTTTATGTCTGGCTTGATGCTTTGACTAACTACATCACTGCCTTAGGATATCTTCAAGATGATGATTCTAAGTTCCAAAAATATTGGAACGATCCTGAAACCGAAATCGTTCACGTTATCGGCGCGGATATCACAAGATTCCACACCATTTATTGGCCAATGTTCCTTAAATCCATGAACTTACGTTTACCAAATAGAGTCTTCGTCCATGGCTTACTTATGATGAAGGATGGCAAGATGAGCAAATCCAAAGGCAACGTTGTCTATGTTGAACCTTTGGTGGAACGATATGGCGTTGATGCCGTCAGATATTTCTTAGTGAGAAATGTCACTTTCGGAATGGATGGCAAATTCACCCCTGAAGATTTTGTTGAAGTCACCAATGTGGATTTAGCCAATAACTTAGGCAATCTTTTGAATCGCACCGTTTCGATGATCGAGAAATATTTTGGTGGAGAAGTACCTGCCTACGAAGGAGACGTCACTTCTTTAGATTCTGAATTGCGCGAAGCGACTTTGAAAACCATCGAGTCATATGAAGTCCTTAATGACGATCTGAAAGTTACCGAAGCTTACGCGGCGGTGGACGAATTGGTTTCCAAAGCCAATAAATATATCCAAGACTCCGCTCCATGGGCTTTGGCAAAAGACGAGACAAAGGCAAAGGAATTAAGAAGCTGCATGTCTTACTTAGCCAATGTCATTTATGTTGTTGGTTTATTGATGTCACCTGTTTTGGTGACTAAATCCGAGAAGATTTTCGATCAATTAGGAATTCCTGCTGAATTGCGCAATTACGATTCCATCAAGAAATTCGGAATCATCGCGGGAACCAAAGTCAATAAAGGCGAGCAACTATTCCCAAGACTTAACACCGATGAAGAAGTCGAATACATCAAGGCTTTGATGGCCGCTCCAAAAGAAAAGGCTGCCGCTTAATGAAAAAAGGAAATTTTCATAAAGAAATCCTAACTGGCAAGTGCGTTGATATCTCTTATGAAGGCAAGGGTGTTTTCAAAGACGATAACAACATCGTTTTCGTCAACGATATGTATCCTTCGGAAGAAGGCGAAATCGAACTTGATTACAAACGTAATGGCGCCTTATTTGGCCATGTCAAAAAACTGACGAAGAAATCGCCAAACCGTGAAGAGGCTCGTTGTCCCTATTTTTATCAATGCGGTGGTTGCCAATTTCAAGATTACGCATATTCTGCGCAGCTAGAATATAAACGTAACAAAGTAAAAGAACAGTTTAGGAAAGTCGGCCATATCGATATTGAGCCTCTCCCGACACTAGGGATGGAGAATCCTTTCTATTATCGGAACAAAGTTCAGCCGCTGCTAGGGAAAGACGAAAGAGGAAATATCTATTCCGGTTTCTATAAAGAAGGCACGCACATCATCGTCCCAATCGAGTCTTGCAAGATAGAAGACGAAAGAGCGACGAAGATATTAAAGAGCGTTCGTAATCTGATGAAGAGTTTCCGTATCTCGCCATATAACGAAGATTCTGGATATGGCGTTATGCGTCACGTCTTAATTAAGACCTCATATTATTATCCTGAGATTATGGTTGTTTTAATCACCGCGATTGATTCTTTTCCCGGACGCAATCAATTTGTGCACGCTTTAATTAAAGAGTGCCCAGAAATCACAACAGTCGTTCAAAATATCAACTCCCGCAGCACCTCAGTTGTTTTAGGAGATAAGACCAGAACCCTATATGGCAAAGGCTATATTCAAGATAAATTGTGCGATGTTCATTTCAGAATCTCCGCAAAATCGTTTTATCAAATTAACCCAGTTATGACAGAAATCCTCTACAAAACTGCGATGGATTTTGCGAAAATCACCTCAAATGATGTGATTTTTGATGCTTATTCTGGCATAGGCACGATTGGCTTGATCGCTGCGAAAGAAGGGGCTAAAAAAGTAATATCCGTTGAAATCGTCAAAGAAGCGGTCAAAGACGCGATTGAAAATGCAAAGTACAATAACATTAATAACTTTGTTGCCTATGCTGATGATGCTTCCAGTTTTATTTATAAATTGAAAGACAAAATCGATGTTCTTTTCATGGATCCCCCAAGAAAAGGCAGCGATGAGAAATTCCTTAAAGCCGTTTTAGCAAACAAGCCTTCGCGAATTGTCTATATTTCATGTGACCCATCATCACTGGCTAGAGACATTGCTTATCTTCAAAAGAGTTATAAGATCGAGAAAGTACAGCCAGTTGATATGTTCCCGCATACAATGCATGTTGAAACGCTGGTGTTGCTAAGTCGCAAATAATGTGATAACTACTGGCTT
>CAVAYV010000052.1:0-3859 GCA_963593015.1 bacterium
GAGTCATCGCCTGAGCCTTATTGATGTCATTTTTCCCTTGCTCATACATTTGGATTGATCGGATGTCCACTCCGGCTAGTTTAGAAAGCTTGCTCTGAGAAAGCCCTCTGGCCTTTCTAATATTCTTAAGATTGCTTGATTTTGATTCTTTTATGTAAGATTCAGCCACATCAAAGAACTTGCTTATATCGGCTTCGTGCAAAGTTGTATAAAGATTCAAAACTTCTTCGATTGGCAAATACGAATTGATTTTAAAAAAAGAGTAATGTTTCCAATGCTGATACTTGGCTAACGCATATGCTGCCCAATAGTAATTGTTTTTGTGGATATCTTTGTTTTTGATAACTATTTTTTCATTTTCATAAACATCGTTTAAATAATCTAACCCCGAAGAAGTTAAATACTTAGGATTGCCTTCTTCTATTTGCTTGGCAAGATTAGAATTAATGAATTTGTTCCAAAAAACAACTGGGTCAATCCCATTATTTGTCACATATTCGAACAAAATGCCCAAACTATCGGCAACGTCTTCGAGATATAACTCATTATAAGATTGGATCGCCATTTTTAAATCCTCTTCTTATGATGTCGATTACATAGACGTCATTCTTCAACGTTTTGCCTGCTTTAGTTTTTTGGAAATAGTCTTTTCTTGCCTTTTCGTCTCTTGCCATCCTTTTGATGAAGTATTCCGTTTTATCAACGTTTTCGAATCCTTCAAAATGAAGTCTTTCAAATCCTTTTTTGCTTTTGATAACGACTTGTTTGCCTAATTGCCCAAGCTCCATTGCCTGGCTTAACTTTTTGACTGAAATCGAATTATTAACAAAATCTCTAGCGAAGCTGAAATATGAGTCATCCGCCCGATATCCTATGATGATGTCATAATCATCAACATTAATGTAGAAATACTTCAACAAATATTCTTTGGCTTGAATTGATATTTCG
Source organism: bacterium (assembly GCA_963593015.1). Lineage (GTDB taxonomy): Bacteria > Bacillota_I > Bacilli_A > RFN20 > CAG-826 > UBA4951. The sequence continues at coordinate 949 of CAVAYV010000052.1, forward strand.
CTAGTTAAATCGAACTTCCTGAACTTTAAAAGTATGGCCATCCAATTCAAAATCGAGTATTTATCTTCGCTTAAGTCTAATATTTTAAGGTCATCAAGTTCAATGCTATATCTATTGGCAAAGCCATTGTTTTCCTTACTTGAAATCGCCCATTCCTTTGCAAGCTCAAGGCTTTCAGTGCAGTAAAAACCAAAGCCGTAATCATTATGCGGTTTGCCACCATGATAATAGGGCTTTTCTATGATCTCTTTTGATCCGTGATATATTGTTAATATGGCCATTTTGTTTTATCCTTTTTAAAAAAATATACCATTGTAATGATATAAAAACAATATGCGAATATTCCACATTTCGCTAGAATATAGAGCCTTTGGCAAACGCATCTACTAGTTTCAGTTGGACATTGCTAATTCCAAAACATCATTTAAATGCGGTTTTCGTGGATTAATAATTTGTTTTAACCTTGATGCGGCAATGGTTAGATTCAAATGATTTTATATGATTAACGGTGTAGCAATACCGACTTTTCTTGTTTTTTTTCATTGCTTATAGAATGAAAGACATGAAGAAACAAAATTTAATATCCGCGATTGCCTTTGCTATACTTATGTGCAGCTGTGGCGGTTCACTAAGTATCAACGGCTCCTCTAGCCGCTTTAGTTCTGGTAGCGTTGCAAGCTCTAGTAGCAGTTATAACAACGCCTCTAGTTCTTCCAGTTCTAGTGTTACCTCTAAAAAGAAAGTCAGTCTAAATGAACTTTCCAATTATGCGGTTAATATCGCTGGTGCAAAAGCTTTTGGCATTAAAAATGGCAGTAGCCACTCTTCCGGAAACCGTTACGCCAATAGCGATTCTAGCGAAACCTTTTGGGTGATGACTAGCGAATATTATAGTGATTCCCAAGCAAGCGTCGATTCTGATGGCAATACCCCTGTTTCATTCACAAAAACAATCGTAACCGCTGACGGAAGCGAAGTGACGACCGCCGAATCGTTTTCGATCAATTATCAAGATTACGACATCAATATTCTAAAAATCACTAGCGATGGTGTTTATATTCCCGTAACTAGTGATAGACAATATATGATTTCGATCGGCACTAGATCAACCGATTGGATGAATGGGGAAGTAGTAAGTATCAAAATTAATGTTGAAGACGAAAGCGAGACAAAGTGCTTGTTTTTGGCCTATAGCGATTATGACTCAAGCATCTGCACCATTAAATCACGAAACATGAATGCCTCTTATTCTTTCTTTTCGTTAGAAGGTGATAGATATTCAATCATCGATAAAGACGGGAACGATATATACGCCGATATCGTTGATAATGACTTAAATGATCTCGAAGAGCAAATAGGCAAGATCAAAGTATCTGGCTTAGTGGAAGGCGAAAAATACACTTTAAAGCAAGCCGGCATTAGATATAAGGAAACCATCAGTCAAGAAGACATCGACGGCAAGATTGATAAGCTATATGTCAATGGCGATTACACGTTCATTAGCTTTGTGCCAAAGGAAAAGGGGATTTTCTATAATTCTTTTGGCTCTATGTACTGCGTAGATTTTGAATCTCGCCCAGGAGAAAACGAATTGACATATGATAGCGATGGCATTTCTATATACGACAAGTGCGACTATTTTTCTGATTCTATACGAAAATCTTTCATCGTTGACAATCGGACTGGGCTTATATATTTAATCGAAGGATTCGATATCTCCTCAATAAAGAAAAATCTTCTTTATACCAAAGAAAAAGGGAAAAGCAATCTTGTCTTCGATATTAGAATCAACGATAACAAAGAACTTGAGATTTATCCTTTATTCACCAACTCGAATATCATCGTGTACGACGCTTTCAAAGACAAATACGGAAACGCTTATGTTTGGAACGATAAAATCAACGAATATGATGAGAATAGCAAAGCATTGTATTATGTGTTTTCAAAAGGCAAACAAACAGCGATTAAAGATATCTTTTATGCCTTAAACGAAAACAAAGAGACTGTAATGATGAAGATTGCCGATTCTTCTTTGTGCGACCTGAAACTATTGGATGAAAACGGAAACGAAAAAGACATTACACTATCTGACTCATTCTTTATGAAAGATACTTTATCCTCGTTCTGTAACGTCGAAAGCTCATATACCGGCATCAATAATCACAACAGCAATATGCCATTTAAAGTTCGAAACGGAGTTGCATATAGCTTTGGGTGGCCTCAAGATCCTACGAAGAACTTTGGCTATAACACTTGGCAAAGTCCGGCTTTCGCTTCTTTTGATTGCACATATAAGACGCAAAGTCGTTTAGGCTCTTCTTTAAGAGGTTACCTAAACTTTAAATTTCTTGAACGTTATGATATTTTGCTGATTCTTGAAGAAGATGGAAACTTATATTCTTTTTCCGGTTTCTTTGAACACTTCGATGACTTGTATTATTCCGGTAAGTCTGATAATTTTACATTGAGAAACGAAGATCTGGAGATTTTGGATAAGAAGAAGATACTCGAATCTTGTGAAATGGATACGGATATCGGAAATATTGTTTATCAGGGACTAAACGGTGAAACTTATTATGAATTTTATGTCGAATATGTGAATGGCAAACCTGTCATCGAAGCCTATAAAGGCAGAAGAACGGAAGAAGTGGAAATAGTTAAATTACAGCCAATTAACTTATAAAAAACATATAAAGGCTCTATGAATTAAACGGGACCTTTTTGCATCGTTATACCGAATAACTTGTCTAAAAGTTATCAAAAATAAAGATTTTAGACGATCTATCTCGTGATAATTAGTCTAAAATACCTAAAAATGATATTTTGTGCAGTAGTCAATGTTTTGTGGCTGAAATTACAAAACACCGAAACAAAAGTTAACAAAACACCGAAACAAAAGTTAACAAAACAC